>JAFVCB010000001.1 GCA_017479555.1 Bacteroidaceae bacterium
ATATTCAGTAAGAGGAGTGCGCTTACTGTCTCATCCTTATCCATTCATAACCTATATAAACCCATTGGCGGACGAAGTATGCACTCGCTTTGTAAGTCAAAGACAACTTTTTATTCTTATGCCAACCAAATCCTTGTCATTCGTTGAAGCCATCAAGAGTTGCTTCAGCAAGTATGTAACGTTCAAAGGCCGCGCCCGTCGCTCCGAGTTCTGGTGGTTCTATCTGCTCAATGCTCTTCCCAGCGTTGTACTTTGCTATGCCATGAGCTGGAAGTTAGGCAAACGCGCCGAACTCGAGTCGCAAATGTACGACGCTGTCTTCAGCGGTGGCGATGTTGATGCCATCATGGCGCAGGCTGAGAGCGTAGACACCACGTTCTTTACCGTAGCAGGCATTGTTTGCGTAGTTTCGCTGCTGTTGTTCCTCCCGATGCTCGCCGTTTGGGTGCGTCGCCTGCACGACACAGGCAAGACGGGTCACCTGCTTTGGCTCTGCCTGTTCTTCGGTATCGGCGGTATCATCCCTCTGTTGTTCTGCTTAGGCGACAGCAAGCGCGAGGCTAACAAGTACGGTCCTTCACCTAAATATCAGCCTCAAGTATAGGGCTTAGCGTACATCGCAGCTCGGACAACGTCCCCGCTGCTCAGAGCCGTCTCAGTTCATTGTAGCTGAGGCGGCTTTGTTGGTTGAAGCTCCTACGCCCCACGACGGCTCGCGCATAGGCTATACGAAATGCCGTGCGGTGTGTCACAGCGGGCGCGAAAAGGCATTTTGTGAGCTTGGAACACCGCGAAATAGCGCGAAAAAGTGTATTTTTGCACGGATTTCTGCTTAGATGGCAGACCGTGCCAAGCCTTGTTGTTCAGCAACGCGGCTTTTTCAGACAAATCTCCACACACTATGAGCGACAATACAAAAGATGCCCCTTTGCAGCCCGAAGATGTGTTGCGGCCCGACGAGGCAGTAGGGACAGACGAGGGAGCGCAGACCGCTGCCGACGCACAGCCTGCGGCCACGTCTGCTGTGCCTACCGACTCGCCCAACCCTCTGACGGGCATGTACCAAAACTGGTTCTTGGACTATGCGAGCTACGTAATCTTAGAGCGTGCCGTGCCCCACTTGGCAGACGGATTCAAGCCCGTGCAGCGGCGCATCATGCACTCCATGAAGCGTCTCGACGATGGGCGCTACAACAAGGTGGCCAACATCGTGGGACACACCATGCAGTTCCACCCCCACGGCGATGCCAGCATAGGCGATGCATTGGTGCAGCTGGGGCAAAAGGATCTCCTTGTGGACTGTCAGGGAAACTGGGGAAACATCCTCACGGGCGACGGTGCTGCTGCGCCCCGCTATATCGAGGCACGGTTGTCGAAGTTGGCCTTAGACATCCTCTTTAACCCCAAGACCACAGAGTGGAAACTCTCCTACGACGGGCGCAACAAAGAGCCGGTGACACTGCCGGTGAAGTTCCCCCTCCTCTTGGCACAAGGCGCGGAGGGCATTGCCGTAGGTCTCTCGGCCAAGATCTTGCCCCATAACTTCGGTGAGCTTTGCGAAGCCGCCGTCAAATTTCTGCACGACGAACCCTTCGAACTCTATCCCGACTTCCAGACGGGCGGTCTCATCGATGTACGCAACTACAACGATGGACTCAGAGGCGGTTCGGTTCGCGTGCGTGCCAAGATTGAGAAGCTCGATGCCAAAACGCTCGTGATACGCGAGATACCTTTTGGCAAGACCACTTCATCGCTCATCGAGAGTATACTCAAAGCCAACGAGCGTGGCAAGATTAAGATTCGGCGTGTGGACGACAATACCGCCGCCGAAGTGGAGATACAGATACAGCTTGCGCCTGGTGTGTCGAGCGACAAGACCATCGATGCGCTCTATGCCTTTACCGACTGCGAGGTGAGCATCTCGCCCAACTGTTGTGTGATAGACGACAAGCGTCCCTGCTTCCTGCCCGTGAGTGAAGTGCTCAAGGCCGCTGTGCTACGCACCAAAGAACTCCTGCGCCGCGAGCTCGAGATACGTCGTGGCGAGCTGCTCGAGAGCCTGCACTATGCATCGCTGGAGCGTATCTTCATAGAGGAACGTATCTACAAAGGTCGTCCCTTCGAGCAGGCACAGAGCAACGACGAGGCTTGCGAATACATCGACGAACGCCTTACGCCTTTCTATCCCCAAATGGTGCGCGAGGTCACCAAGGAGGACATCCTGCGCCTGCTCGAAATCAAAATGGCGCGCATCTTGCGCTTCAACAAGGACAAAGCCGAGGAAGCCATCGCACGTATGCGTGGCGAGATAGAGCGTATCGAGCGCGACCTCAATCGAATGACAGAAGTCACCGCCGAGTGGTTCACACAGATACACGACAAATATGCTGCGGCTCATCCACGGCGCACCGAGATACGCTCGTTCGACACCATCGTAGCTACCAAAGTGGCCGAGGCCAATCAGAAGCTCTATATCAATCGCGCCGACGGCTTCATCGGTACAGGACTGAAGAAGGACGAGTTTGTGGAGAACTGTTCCGACATCGACGACGTGATTATCTTCTACCGCGATGGTACGTACAAGGTGATTCGCGTGGCTGACAAACTCTTCATCGGTGAGACAGCGCGTAGCAAGGCCGAGAAGAAGAAAGCCGAAGTGATGCACATCGCTGTCTTTCGCAAGAACGATAAGCGCATCACGTACAACGCCGTGTATCGCGATGGCACGGCAGGCGCATACTACATCAAGCGTTTCAACGTCACGGGCGTTACCCACGATCGCGAGTACGACCTCACGCAGGGCACGCCAGGTAGCCGCGTCACCTATTTCACCGCGAATCCCAACGGAGAGGCAGAGGTTATCAAGGTGACGCTCAAGCCTCAACGCGGACTGCGCAAGATATTCTTCGACCGCGACTTCAGCGAACTGATGGTGAAGGGGCGCACTGCACGCGGCAATCTGCTCACCCGTCTGCCCGTCTATCGCATTCAGCTCAAGAGCCACGGCGGTTCCACGCTGGGTGGACGCAAGGTGTGGTTCGACCACGATGTGCAACGCCTCAACTTCGACGACCACGGGCAGTATCTCGGGGAGTTCCAGAGCGACGACATGGTACTCATCGTGCGCAAGAACGGAGATTTCTATACCACCAATTTCGATCCCAACAATCACTACGAGACCGATATACTCCTCGTGCGCAAGTTCGATGCCTCGCAGGTGTTCACCGCAGCACTCTTCGACGCTTCCCAGCAAGGCTATCTCTATATCAAACGTTTCTGTTTCGAGAAAGCAGCAGCCACTCGCCCGCGCAACTTCTTGGGTGAACATGCCGACACCAAACTCCTCGTCCTCTCTGAGGTGGCTTACCCACGCGTGCTTGTCAGCTATGCTGGTGCAGATGCCGTGCGCGAACCTTTAGAAATCGACTGCGCCGAGTTTGTCGCTGTGAAGGGATGGAGTGCAAAGGGAAAGCGCGTCACCACCCTCGCGGTAGATAAGGTCGAAGAACTCGAACCTTTGCGTCAGCCCGAGGTAGCAGCACCCGAAGAGCCCGTTGAATCACCCGACGAATCAGCAGAAGAACCTATCGCTGAGACCGACCTATCGGACAATACTTCGCGAACGGAGATTGAAGACGAACTTACTGGTCAGCAGTCTTTCTTGTTTGAATAGTACGGTCTCCAAAACGTAACGCGTGTCCTATCATTTTGTGTTATGGAAGGTGTTTTATAGGCAGGGGTGGAATGGAGCGAAGCGTAATGAAACCCCTGTATGGCGCATACCCCATCATACAAGCCCTAAAGGGACGGCAGAACTAATCGTGCTAACTACTGCTGTAGACACCGATTTCATCCTTGTGCATCATTATTCTTACCGCATACAATTAGACCTATGCGACAAAATGCCCCCGCCTATGTAGATTGAATAGGCAGGGGCTTGATTTGAGAGCAACAGACCCACATTTTGGGCAACTGGTTGTGAGGCTCAGTTCCAATCGAGTGTGCAGTTACTGGCCTACGATGGACGACGTGTGATTTAGGACAATGCTATTGCAGGAGGTCGTCGGTGACATAGATGCAGTCAAGTTCGCCGTCGACCGTATCGAGCGGTTCACCAAACAGACGAAGTATCAAGTCGCAGGGCATCACTTCAAAGTTGGTTCCTCCCCCGATTCCTCCCCCGAAACCATCTTCAGGATCGTGGGCATTATGGATGCTAATAAATGTCTCGTTGAACCATTTAAGGAAAACATCAAAATGTTCATCTTTCTCATTTGCTTGCCATGACTTGAAGAAGGCGATGACTCCCGGGCTAATCTGTCGGCCGATCCAAAAGTCGCTGTACGCGATGGCATCATCGTCATCGTAAGCACCTATTTCTACGTGGTGTTCCATAAGGATGAGCCCTGTTTCGGCATTTTTATCCAAGTACACATAGCCGTCCTGCGCTTGGTAGTATTTGTGTTTGATGCGCTGGAGGTCTATCGGCGCAGTGCCGGTGCGCTTGGATAGTGTGCCGCTGATCCATCCTGGATTTTTGAGAGGATAGTTGATGTTGAACCATCCGTTTCGCTCTTCTAAACATGGAAATACCCATTTGCCCACCTGGAAGTAGCCCATACCGAAGTTTTGCTCTAAGCGTGGCGATCGCAGGCTCGGTCCTTCGCGGACATTGACGGTATAGCCCGTGACGACGACAAGATCCTGGGGCATATTTTCAATCTTGGTTTGATGCCACTTTTTCACAATGTCGCAGGCGGATTGTGCCAGTGCTGAATGCGACAATAGACATAAGAGCAGTAAGGAAACAATCTTAGCTTTCATCGTTAGAACAGATTAAATGGTGAATAGTAAATAGTAAATGCGTATGGAATGTGCTTGTCCTCGGATTGCCGTGACGGGATGCACGATGTAGGTATAACAAGTGTGGCGTAGCCCTCTTCCTTTCTATGAAGGAGAGAGAGTTACGCCACACTTTTGGAATGCTAAATAGCTTCTATTTAGCTGTGTATTAGCTCTTTGCGATTTCGGGGGGGGTAAATTGTCGTCAAGGTTTTTAGGCGAACAGCATGGCTCTGAAGTACCAATTTGGTAGCGTTAAATTCAGGAGTGTATGTGCTGTTTGTGAACATCATGGTGTGGACGACAAGTATACCCTTTCTTAGTAGTTTTCGGCGCGAAGCTCGAAGTAGCTCTGAGCGTGTGCGCAGACGGGACATTCCTCGGGGGCTTGCTTGCCGATGACGATGTGTCCGCAGTTGCGGCACTGCCAGATGCAGTCGCCCTCGCGGGTGAAGACGCGTTTCTTCTCTACGTTGTCGAGCAAACGACGATAGCGCTCCTCGTGTACTTTCTCAATGGCACCGACTTGCTCGAAGCGTTCGGCTATTTCGTCGAAACCCTCTTCGCGAGCCTGACGAGCAAACTCGGCATACATGTCGGTCCATTCGTAGTTCTCGCCAGCGGCAGCGTCGGCAAGGTTCACTGTTGTGGCAGGCACTGCACCGCCGTGAAGATATTTGAACCAAATCTTGGCATGTTCCTTCTCGTTCTTCGCCGTCTCTTCGAAGATGCTACCTATCTGCACATAGCCGTCTTTCTTGGCGCGCGAAGCGTAGTAGAGGTACTTCGTGTGGGCTTGTGACTCACCTGCAAAGGCGGTTTGCAGATTTTTCTCGGTCTGTGTTCCTTTTAATTCTTTCATTGTCTTTAGGTGTTGGAGATGAATAAGGGGGAATGAAAAATTGAATTGTTGGTGCAAATCTACACAAAAAACGTAATATGTAAGCCCGTAGCGATAAAAAACAAGGTAAAAACTTCCTTTATCTGTAGAAGCATTCGTATAGCAATCAAGGCCGTCATTCCATTTCAGCCCCTTTTGCGCAAAGCCATAAGAACAGACTTCAAACAATCTTGTCTGCCTTATGGCTTTACGCAGGAGAGACTATGTATTAACTCTGAGCTTTGAGTTACTCCAATCAACGATGTTATCAATAGGGTTAGTGCGGAGACTGGTCTTATGGTTGATGAAAACGTATGTCTTGGCGTGTCATTCTTTATAGGGATAGAAGTCTAACCAGTCGTTGGCGTATTCATCATTTTCGGCCCATCTGAGATATTGCGCTTCGAAAGTGTTGGCTGCGGCATCGAAGTTGCGATAGCGCAGCACGGCTTCGCCATCTTTGGGACTTTTTCCGTTTTCGTAGGCATAAATCGTGCCGCTGGTGTAGTCGCCCTTTTTATCAGGAACGATGCCGAGGTAGTCGTTGTAGGTGGTACTTTGGTAAAGTCGGCTCTCGGTATTGATAAACGTGTTATTGTTTTCGTCTGTAATCTCTGTGGTCAATTTCATTAAGCGTTTAGTGACGAGACCATACTGCGTGCCATCTTCGCTGTTACTGAATAGGAGGTACTCAGTCCGTTCGGTGGTGAGGACACGGTCAGCTCCTTCGCTCTTCTTCGTGGAAGAGTAGTGCCTCCAATTCGTGCTAAAAAGTTTCTGCATGACTTCTGATTCGGTGATACCGCTCACGGGAGCGTCGTCATCGTCGTCCGAACTGCAAGAGACGAGCGAGAATGGCAGCACAACAGCTATCAAGGCAAAGGCTGCGAGGTTGAGGAATCTTTTCATTTGCTTCTATGTTTTAGTCGTTAATTTAGTCTATTAGAACCACAATCGTCTCTATAGCTTCTAAATAGGTCTTACTTCACAGGCAGAGCGTAGCGAGCCACGTGCTTCGTATTCCTTATCCGTATGCGTTGAACTAAGGAAGCGCAAGGTGGTTCTCATGAGTCAGAAGTACCTATTTCGGATGAAGAACTTTTCACGTGTGGACGCATTTCAGACGCTTCACTTTCTTTTGACTCCGTTTGTCGACTGAAGAGGTTGCGCCCCATGTGTTGCAGGCTTTTTGCTTGGTCGATAGTGCCAAAGATATCCTTGAGAATAGGCCCGATGACAGGTATGGCATAGTACCACGCCTGCCCCCACTTGTAGCCATCTATGGGGAGCTTGTTGTTGAGCTCGTGTAGTACGGTGCTACGCGTTTTCCGTCGTGCATTGTCGAGAATCGTTTGCCGACGGCCTGCGGCTTGCTCGCGCTTCAGTTGCGCCTCGTGCGCGGCATCTTTTTTGGCGTAGGGAGCCAGGCGAGTAAGTAGGTCGGTATATTTGCCCGTGAGGGGTGAGGCGGCTAATCGCTTCTCGAACTCCCCCTGATCAGCACACTCGTTAGCCAGGGCATCCATTTGGGCAAAAAGCGTCTCAGCATTGGCCTGCTCATGAGCGGGCAGGTCGTAGTAGTCCGTAAGGAGGGTGCGGCGGGTGGCAGAATAGGGGTGGGGCATACTGTCGTTGTGAAGGCTCAAGGTTTTAGGGGCTTTCCCTTATACCTTATTTATATATATGCGTGTGTGCGCGAGGCACTACTCTTCACGATAGAGGCTATATTGTTTGCCTTCTGGAGAGGTGAGGATGATGCGGTCGATGGCATGAAGACCGTCTTCGTTTAAGGCAAATTCCCACGTCCAGATGCCGTAGTCCTTGCTTTCGTCGCTACTGAATAAATCTTCACAGGTGGCAGTACCGCGCCAAGGGTCTGCAGGGTCTTGCTTGATGGCGGCAGAAAGAAATAGTTCATTGTATGACTTCTCGTCTTTAAACGATAATATAAAAATGCTGCAATCCCCAGTCTGCTGAGGCCGGAAAATGTTGAAACCCTGACGGTCAAAGCCTCCATCGAAGAACTGCTGGCTGTCGTCGTCCATTATCCAAATGCTGTTGAAAAGCACGTCGTTGAACCACGCTTTGTCGAATTTCTCTGTGCTTTCGCCATCGTCGTCCGAGCCGCAAGAGGCGATGGTGAATGGTAGGGCTACTGCCAGTAGTGCGAGGGCTGCAAAGGTAATGAGCTTTTTCATTGTGAATGTCGCTTAGAGAGTATGGAGGGTTGGTGTGCGGCCGTTCCCGCCGGGGAACGGCCGCAGGGCTTGAGTTATACCTTATTTATATATGCGTGTGTGCACGAGGCTACGAGTTCACGTCATTTTCCTCAGCATCTATGTTAAGGCTGATGGGGAGTTCCGCGTAATTTGCAGGTTCTGCGCACTTCTTGAGTAAGTACCAGCCTTCTGTGTTGTCGGTCTGGGAGTCTTTGAAGCCAGGCTTTATGTAGACACCTTTGCTGCCGAGGCGTGTGTACTGCACGTTGTAGCCGTCGGGGTTGATTATGTTTTTGAGGATAAAATAGCCGTCACTCCAAGTGTCAGCGCGGAGAGATGGTCTGCCGAGGTTGATGGCTACCCATTTGCCAGCGTATGAGCCAATGAGGGGATAGGAATTCGACGTGTTGGGTACATTGCCAATGTGGAAGAGGGCGCGCACCGAATTTGATTCATTGCTCATGTCAATGCGGATGGGCTGGTCGATGTACTCGGCCAACTCAGCAATCGATGACAACTGGGAATTGCTACGAATGGCATTCAACGCATAGTAGCCCAGTTCAGGAGACGCCTCCCACTGTCCTTCAAACATCCTGACTACGTCTTGAACGCTGGTGGCTGGTATGCCCGTGTCGTCCCATAAAGGCCATGTAGAGCGTGTTAACGTTATCTCAATAGGATAGCCATCATCAGGATCTGTGTATTTGATAACCAATTTGTCCTTGTTGATAAAGAGATAGTCGGCTATGATTGTCCGTTCTTCTTCATTATCATAAAGCGAAAGTTTGCCAGAATAAGCATTGTCTTTGCTACTACTTGATACAATGCTCCATGTTAATAAGTTGTAATATTTTTCCAAGCCATCTCTTGCTTCTTCGTCTACCTCACAACCATCAAAAGAACCATCGGGATTGAAACGCATCCATTGTTCGCCTTCATAATCTGTGTACCACACGCCAGGGAGGAGAAAGTTTTTACGTATGAGAGCGTGTAGACCGCATCGGTAGGCGCATTGTCATCGTTGTCAGAGTCGCCGCACGACGTGAGGGTAAAGGGTAGCACGATTGCTAAAAGCGCAAAGGCAGTGCTGAAAAGAAACTTTTTCATAAAGATGATGTTTTAGTGAATAAATGTAATAATTATTGTGTAGTTTGCAAGTGTGGAACGAGCAATCGTAATCAGCGTTTCCCAATGGTCAGCGCTTTTTTTAGATGAAAGCCAGTCGCTCAATCTATGTCTGCGAGCCAAGCGGGTGAACTTGTCGTTTATGATGGAGAATTGATGTAAAAAACACAAATAGTCGTGGCAAAGATAAGTTAAGTTAATCAATTTTTATATTTTTGCCCTTAAGTTTTTATGTTATGCACGCAAGAAAGAGTTTTGTTTCTATCGCAGGATTGTCGCGTAAGGACATCCTCCATTTGATTACCATGGCAGCTGAGGCCGAGCGCGAGCCCAACCGTAAGATACTCGACGGGCGCATCGTGGCCACCCTCTTTTTTGAACCCAGCACGCGTACACGCCTATCCTTTGAGACCGCGGCCAATCGTTTGGGAGCTAAAGTGATAGGTTTTAGCGACCCCAAGGTGACCAGCTCTACCAAGGGCGAAACGCTCAACGACACTATCCGCATGGTGAGCAACTATGCCGATGTCATCGTCATGCGTCACTATCTTGAGGGAGCTGCGCTCTATGCCAGTGAGATAGCCGACAAACCCGTTATCAATGCTGGCGACGGGGCACACCAACACCCTACACAAACGATGCTCGACCTCTACAGTATCTACAAAACCCAAGGTACGCTCGACGACCTTGATATCTGTTTGGTAGGCGACTTGAAGTACGGGCGCACGGTTCATTCGCTCATACAGGCTCTGCGTCATTTCTCACCACGCTTCCACTTCGTAGCTCCGCGCGAGTTAGCTATGCCCGAGGTGTATAAACAGCAACTCACCGAGTGGGGCATACCTTTTGAGGAGCATACCGAACTGGATGCCCAAGCCATAGGGTCGGCAGATATATTATATATGACACGCGTGCAGCGCGAGCGTTTCCAAGACTTGGCCGAGTACGAGAAAGTGAAGAACCTCTATGTATTGCGCGCCTCCATGCTCAGCGCAGCGCGTAACAATATGAAGATACTCCATCCCCTGCCACGTGTCAACGAGATAGCCTACGACGTGGACGATACACCTTTTGCCTACTACTTCAAGCAAGCAGAGAACGGACTCTATATGCGCGAAGCCATCATTTGCGACGTGTTAGGCATCAAATTATAGCTCACTATCCATGACCAAAACTTCCAATCAAGAACTCCTTGTGGCCGCCATCAAAGACGGCACAGTGATTGACCATATTCCTTCAAGCCGCATCTTCGAGGTTGTGGGGCTTCTCGGGCTACAGGGCTTAGGCTCTGCTGTCGTAGTGGGTTGCAACTTAGAGAGCGGTCAGATGGGCAAAAAGAGTATCATCAAAGTAGCTGACAAATTTTTCTCTCCTGAGGAAGTTGACCGCCTCAGTGTTGTTGCCCCAGGCGCGACCTTGAGCATCATTCGTGACTACAACGTGGTGGAGAAACACCAAGTGAAGCTACCCGCCGTGCTGCGTGGCATCGTGCGCTGCGACAACCCCGTTTGTGTCACCAACAACGAGCCCATGCCCAGCCGCTTCCACGTCGTGTCGCCATCGAAAGTCCGTTGTCACTATTGCGAACACGAGCAGGAACTCTCCAAGGTACAGATTCAAGGCTAACTGCATCAGCTGTTCTTCTGCCAGCGTCCGCCGTGCAGTTCTCTCCTTTTCTCCCAAAATAGATTCTTATATTCAATGTTCATACCAACATGAAAGACACCCAAATTTTCTCCCTCATTGAAGCCGAACACCAACGTCAGCTTCGTGGCATCGAACTCATCGCGAGCGAAAACTTTGTGAGTGATGAGGTGATGCAAGCCATGGGTTCATGGCTCACCAATAAATATGCCGAAGGTTATCCTGGCCATCGCTACTATGGAGGTTGTCAGATTGTCGACCAGACCGAGACGATAGCCATCGAACGTGTGAAGCAACTCTTCGGCGCGGAGTATGCCAACGTGCAGCCTCATAGTGGTGCACAAGCCAATGCTGCTGTATTCTTGGCCTGCCTGCAACCTGGTGATACCTTTATGGGACTCAATCTCGACCACGGCGGTCACCTCAGCCATGGTTCAGCCGTCAACACCAGTGGTATACTCTATCGTCCTGTGGGCTACAATCTCAATCAAGAGACAGGTCGCGTAGACTACGACGAAATGGAGCGCTTGGCTCACGAACATAAGCCTAAGCTCATCATAGGTGGCGGTTCAGCTTACAGCCGTGAATGGGACTATGCCCGTATGCGTCAAATAGCCGATGCTGTGGGAGCGATCTTTATGGTAGACATGGCACACCCTGCAGGCCTCATCGCTGCAGGCTTGCTCGACAACCCCGTGAAGTATGCGCACATCGTGACTTCAACCACCCACAAGACCCTGCGCGGCCCACGCGGTGGTATCATCCTCATGGGCAAGGACTTCGACAATCCTTGGGGGAAAACCACCAAGAAAGGTGTGGTGCGCAAGATGTCAAGCCTTCTCGACAGTGCAGTCTTCCCCGGACAGCAGGGTGGCCCGCTCGAACACGTTATCGCTGCTAAGGCCGTTGCATTCGGAGAGGCTTTGCGCCCTGAATGGAAAGACTATGCCTTGCAGGTGAAGAAGAATGCCGCCCGTTTGGCAGAGCAACTCACCGCACGCGGTTTCGCCATCGTCAGCGGAGGTACAGACAACCACTCTATGCTCGTAGACCTTCGTCCCAAGTATCCTGAGCTTACGGGAAAGGTGGCCGAAAACGCACTCGTCGCTGCAGACATTACGGTCAATAAGAATATGGTTCCCTTCGATACGCGTTCAGCATTCCAGACCAGTGGTATACGTTTGGGCACACCTGCGATTACTACCCGAGGAGCTAAGGAAGACCTCATGGACAAGATTGCTGAACTCATCGAGCGCGTACTCGATGCTCCCGAAGACGAGAAAGTCATCGCAGCTGTTCGCGCTGAAGTGGGCGAGACCATGAAGCAATATCCCCTCTTCGCATGGTAGCATAGGGTAGGGGGAATACGACTTCGTCCCTACGACAATATACAACTAACATCCTCAAAGCGTCCTTCTGCACCCATAAGCAGAAGGACGCTTTCGTATTATTCCGAATTGGTCATAAGGCCGATAGAGGGCTGATGTATTCATCTTTTCTTTTAAGCTGCACTCCCATAAATCCTAATGTTCGATTGGGGAGAAAGGTGAAGTGCGCATTCGACCGCACCAAAACTGTAGGCGGCGTGCGAAATCTGGGAATAAGCGAAAGGAATTCCAAAAAATATCCTAATTTCGCGACGCTAAATCCACATACCTCCATCTTTCTCTGCTATGCAATCTCTTCCGCAAGATCCAGCTATGCTACTGAGTATGCTCAACATGAAGCTACGCGATAGCGATGACACGCTCGAAGATATTTGTGCCACGATGAATATTTCTCGCACAGAAGTAGAACAACGACTCTCCGAGGCGGGCTTTACCTACGATGAGCCGAACCGCCGTTTCTGGTGATACGCTTCGCGCACAACCGATGTTGGAACCATGATGCACAAACTCTTGTACTTTCTGAAGCACTATCCCTTCTCGCTCCTGCTCACGCTCTTCATCGCATGGGGCAGCTTGGCACCATTGCCAGCACAGACCTTGCCCCCGTTTCGATGGTCGGACAAATTGGTACATCTACTGATGTATTTCACGCTTTGTGGTGTCATTCACATAGAGTATTATCGTGCTCACCGCTCGTCATCTTCGCGCACTGCCTCCACTTCGCGCCTATGGTTGTGGGCTTTAATAGCTCCTGCCGCGTTGGGCGGACTGTTAGAGTTGGCACAAGAATATCTCACCACCAACCGTACGGGCGACTGGTTCGACTTTGCGGCTAATACACTTGGTTGCTTGTTGGCCGCTTTAGTCGCTTGGTGCTGGCTTCATCGCCGTACGCAAAGTACCCATACACCATAGTTCTTCGAGCTATTTTGATACTTAAATCTCCATATACTTTTTGTTTCTTTTCGCATGCCAAACAATCCAGCTCTCTTCATACACGTCACAGCTGACGACCTCACACTTGCACGTCGCTTCGACAGCGAACTGCAGACCCACCGCCAACCTTTCAACCGCCGTGTGTCGTTTACGCTCAATTTGCGCGAAGCCTTGGCGGCAGCTCCTGCATCGTTAGTGGCTGATGTACCACAAGCCGAGGTCTATGTGGCTACCCCCGTCAGTGTAGTGCCTCTTTCCGAGTTCGCTGAGACTGATGCCGAGGCTATTCATCGGGCAACGTTTCGCAGCGAAGAGCGCAGCCGACTCATGACCGATGTGTTGCCTGCCGCGCAAATCGTATTGGTGTACGAAGTGGCTGAGAACATCGTGCGAGCCATCGAAGAGGCTTTTCCCAAGACGAACTACCATAATGCGCTTTCGCCCATCGTGCCGCGTACTCCTCTCAGTGCCTCTGCTCAAGCCGTTGTTCGTGTTTATGTACACGAGAACACCACAGATGCCCTTGTCTATCAGGGTAGTAAATTCATTGCGCTGAATAGTTTCCAGACACGCCATGCCGATGATGCCTCTTTCTTTGTACTCGGCATGACGCAGGCCTTAGGCTATGAGGCTTCTGACATACAGGCCGTGGTGGTAGGCGACGAACGTCGCCGTATAGCTACCGAGCGTTCGCTCTCTCAGTTTGTGGCTACACAGACAGAAGAACTATCCCCGCACTTCGCGTCTATTCCCTATAGTCTTGCAGTAGCCATGATGTTTCAACCCACACGATAAGGCTCAACCATGCGCATCGTTACAGGTAAATACAAAGGTCGCCACTTCGTGGTGCCTGCCTCTTTTAAGGCACGCCCTACTACTGATTTTGCTAAGGAAAATCTGTTCAATGTGCTACGCGCTTATATCGATTTTGAGGGAACGCGCGCCCTCGACCTGTTTGCTGGAACGGGTGCTATTACGCTCGAATTGCTCTCGCGGGGCTGTGAACAAGTGGTGAGTGTGGAGAAAGACCGCCGACACTTCCGATTTATTGCCGACACCATTCGTACGCTTCGCGACCCACACGCGCGTCCACTCTGTGGCGATGCCCTGCGCTATATTCAGCGTGCCTCGGAGGCGTTCGACCTCGTCTTTGCTGATCCTCCATACGCCTTGCCTGAGCTTCCCGAACTCCCACAGCGCGTCATGCAAAGCACCCTCGTAGCACCCGATGGACTCTTCGTACTCGAACATGGGCGCACCAATGATTTCTCCACCCATCCCGATTTCGTGACGCACAGAGCATACGGTAGCGTAAACTTTTCTTTCTTTCGCCATCACGGCCAACCCGATGCGAGCTTGTAGCAATCGCACTATGGGATGGGGCAATGTGTATACACGTAGCACAGCGAGCCTAAAAAAAGCGCACTAACCTCGTAGGAGATTGGTGCGCTAATAGCGTGACTCGTATAGGATTCAAACCTATAACCTTCTGATCCGTAGTCAGATGCTCTATTCAGTTGAGCTAACGAGCCTTCGTGAAATGACTGCTAACAAGGAGTGTGACTCGTATAGGATTCAAACCTATAACCTTCTGATCCGTAGTCAGATGCTCTATTCAGTTGAGCTAACGAGCCAGTATGCTTGTTAATGCGAGTGCAAAAGTACGTAAAAGCGGCAAACTAACAAGTTTTTTGCGTAAAAAATGTGCGTTTCACACTGTTCGATGTCGCTTTTTGATGTTTAGAGATAGGATTTTCTCTGTTTGATGTCGTGCCAAACGTCTTCCGCCAGCATTTCTGAAACATCCTCACCTTGCTTGATGCGTTGCCGAATGGTGGTGCTGCTTTGTGGGAAGAGGGGAGCAGGAATGAGTTGTACGCGATGGGGGAGTGTCGTGGCATCGATGTCGTATCCTTGGCGAGGATAGACAAGCAGTTCCACATTCGCAAGAATCCATTCGTAGTTCTTCCAACGATTGAAGCAGAGCCAGTTGTCAGCACCAATAGCCAGTGCAAAATGCTCCTGAGGATAGGCACCACGGAGTGCTTGGAGGGTCTGATAGGTATACGATGGTCGTGGGAGCGTAAACTCAAAGTCGCAGGCCTCTACTCCTTCTATATGCTCACAAGCCAATCGTGTCCATCGCAGACGTAGGGCTTCGTCGGCCAATTCGGGTGCAGCTTTGAGCGGATTGTGCGGACTCACCATCAGCCACGTCTTGTCGGCATAGCCATGAGTTACTATCCAACGTGCTAAGCCCGTGTGTCCTTTGTGTATGGGATTGAACGAACCGCCAAGCAGGGCTATCATGGTTTGTCGAGGAATTGCTGTATACGACGGACTACTTCCTTCTGCGCCTCGGCGAGGTTGTCGTTGACGATGCGCTGGTCGAAACGTGGGGCAAACGATAGTTCGTACTGCGCACGTTCTATGCGCGTCTGTATCACCTCGGGCGCGTCGGTGCCACGATTGGTCAACCGCTTGCGCAGCTCGTCTATGCTGGGTGGTTGCACAAAGATGGTCAGCGCACGCTCACCGTAGATTTTCTTGACGTTTTCCGCACCTATCACATCGAGGTCGAGAACCACGTCTTTGCCCTCAGCGAGCAGACGGTCTACTTCGCTACGTAGTGTGCCATAGTAACGACCTGGATATACTTCGCACCACTCGATGAATTCGCCGTCTTCGATGCGACGACGTATTTCCTCTGTACTCAGAAAGTAGTATTCCACGCCGTGACGCTCCTGACCACGGGGCGGACGACTTGTAGCAGACACCGAGAACGTGAGTTGTGGCAACTGTTCCATCGCATGTGCGATGAGCGTACTCTTGCCACTGCCGCTTGGGGCACAAAAGACGATGAGTTTTGACATATATATATAATTATGGAGTGGTGGGTGATATGGGATGAAACGTGCTAACCTATACAGGAAGCGAAGGGGCGGATGCAATTAGAGTACGTTGAGTACTTGCTCTTTGATTTGCTCCAGCTCGTCTTTCATTTGCACCACAAGGTTTTGCATCTCTGCTTGATTGCTTTTAGAGCCTGTGGTGTTGATTTCGCGTCCCATCTCTTGGGCGATGAAGCCGAGTTTCTTGCCCTGTGCTTCTTCGTTGTCCATGGTCTGTTGGAAATAGGTCAGGTGATTGGCCAAACGCTGTTTCTCTTCGCTGATATCGAGCTTTTCGATGTAGAATATCATTTCCTGTTCCAAGCGTCCTCGGTCGTAGTCTATGCCCGTGAGTTCCGCCAATCGTTCTTCGAGTCGCTGGCGTATACGCTCGGTGCGCTGTTGTTCGTAGGGCTCAATAGCTTTCATCAGACGGGCTATGTTCGTGAGCTTTTCGGTGAATTTGTGTTGCAAAGCCTCTCCCTCTTGTAGGCGGAACGCATTGAGCTGTGTAGCGGCTTGGGTGAGTGCGGTGCGCACGGCATCCCATTCTTCTTGGGCTATGTCTTCTGTCGTTTGTGTCTGCACGACTTCGGGTAGTCTAACGATGATGCTCCACGGGTCGGCGGGCATCGGCAGTTTTGTCTCATCGCTCACGCGACGTATCTGCTCGGCGTAGGCCGCAACGTGACTGCTGTTGAATACGGGCAGGCTCTGCGACGTAGTTTCTTCCACCCAAATGGCTGCGTCTACCTTCCCGCGAATAAGCAGGGGAGTGAGTATGCGGCGGTATTCCATTTCTCCATCGTGGTAGCGCGTGCAAACGCGGAGCGAAAGGTCGAGGTTCTTGCTGTTGAGCGCACGTATCTCGGCTATAATCTTTTTGCCTTCGTAGACTATGGTGGCTTTGCCGTAGCCTGTCATGGAACGTATCATAGTGCTTCTTTAAAATAAAAATTAGAAGATAAAAGTTGTGTTGCGCTGTGTCCTGATAGCAATGCTCTTTGCTCGGGGCTTGAGGCCTTGGTGAGCCAAAGGGCTGTAGCGTGTCAACTTTTATCTTCTAATCGATGTATGAACAAGGCTTTTTGTTATGAGGTGTGCTATAACGCTTTTAAGGCTAAGTTAATCGCACATTCTTTAACCTAAATATTTGGTAAGGATTTCAATGTTTTCGGCTTCGCGCAGGCGACGTAGGGCGCGCTCTTTGATTTGTCGCACACGTTCGCGTGTGAGTCCCATCTGGCCTGCCACTTCTTCGGCTGTCATCTCGTGGCGACCTATACCGAAGAGCATTTTCAGCACCGTACACTCGCGTTCGGAGAGGGTGCGCAGGGCGGCCTGCAAGTCGTTGTAGAGCGACTCCTTGTCCATCTTGTTGTCCGTGCCTGGCGCGTTCTCGTCGGTCATGATGTCGATGAGGCTGTTGCTCTCGTCGTCTTGGAAAGGTGCGTCTACGCTCACTTTCTTACCATTGGTACCCAGCGCGTCTTGTACTTTCTGCACGTCAGTGCCAAGTATCTCGCTGAGCTCTTGGGCGCTGGGTCTGCGCTCATGCTCTTGCTCGAAATTGACAATGGCCTTGGTGAGCTTGCTCTGGAAACCTACTTGGTTCAAGGGCATACGCACGATGCGGCTCTGCTCGCTGATGGCTTGAAGTATGCTTTGGCGAATCCACCATACGGCATAGCTGATAAACTTGAAACCACGTGTTTCGTCGAACTTTTGGGCAGCCTTGATGAGTCCGAGGTTGCCTTCGTCGATGAGGTCGTTGAGTGCTAAGCCTTGGTTTTGGTATTGCTTAGCCACACTCACTACAAATCGCAGGTTGGCCTTGACTAACTTCTCTAATGCTTCGCGGTCGCCGTGGTGGATGCGTTGCGCCAATTCCACCTCGTCGTCGGTGGAGATGAGCTCTTCGCGTCCGATTTCTACGAGGTATTTGTCAAGAGCCGCGCTCTGGCGGTTTGTGATGCTTTTGTTGATTTTCAGTTGCCGCATAATCTGCCAAATTGGTGTGCAAAAGTATTAAAAAAACGCTGATTGTGTGCGTTTATTGTGCTTTTTCTGTGTTTTTTGAGTTGCGCAACGTGCTTTTTGTTACCTATATACGTGCTGATAACAGGCGTAGTGTGTGCTTTTGCCCTTTTTAGCACTGTGGATTACTCCGCTTGCTGATGCCAAATGCGGCGCTTTTGTGGTGGCAAATCCATGTATGGGCGCAAGATGAGCTGCGTGGTGTCGGCCTGCTGCGTGGTGGTGAGGGCGTATACGGGATGGTGGGTCATGGCATCTTCGCCAAGGAGTTCAATGTCGTACTGTGAGGGTGCGCAGGCCGTGTCTTCCATGCAGTAGGTGATAGGCCCTCCGCTCCATCGTGTGCGCCCGCCAAGGGTGGTGGGCTTGGGTACGACGTTGAAGAGCATGTATACCTCGTCGTAGTATTTCCACGTGCGATGGATTAGCGCGTAGCCACGCTCCACGGTGTAGTCTTGCTCAATGCCGTCAACGTATATGGCAGGGGCTTCGTCCACCCACGAGGGAATGCGTAGGCGTAGCGTCAGGGGGATGGCTTGCTGCTGTGGGGTGCGTATGCGTAGCTTCATCATGCCGCCCCAGGGCATGGTGGTCGAGATGTCTACGTTGTACGTTTGGCCTTGCGTGGTGACGATGTGGGCAAACGTGTTGAGGTAGAAATTGACGTATAGCCCGAGGCTGTCTGTGGCATACACTATCTGCGAAGCGTCTATCATGGCCTGCGCAGCTACGGCGCGCTCTACGGCATCGGGACTGCTGAACATTGTGGCGGGAAGCGCGCCGAAGAGGGCTTTTTCCACCGCATCGATGTACGCACCCTCGCCTGTAGCGAACCAGAGGGATGCGGCTTCGTAGAGATTGGCTACGGCGGTGTAGCCCTCTGACTGGGTGGTCTCGCCAAAGCTTCCCACGGCATTGAGGTGGGGAGCTACCTCGTTCTGCCAGTGTGCGACGGCTTCGGGCAATGGGCGTTTGGGGAGCGCGAAGGGTTGTGGACTTACTTCTTGGTCTACGAGCAGAGGAAAGAGTTGCAGGTTGGTGATGTCGCGATCGAGAAAGAGGATGCTGTCGCTTCGTACGCTGCTGATGGTAGCCAGTTCGCGCTGTGCGAGGCTGGGTAGGTACGCACTAAAAAGCAATAGCCACGTGGCGGCGAAACGTGCGGCTGCGTGGCGATTGCGTAAGGTGTGGTGCGTACGGCGTGTCATGCTTTGACGGTTCACTGCGGTTTGAAATAGGCGCGAAGCTCCACGGTGAAGTTCAGTACGGAGTAGGCAGGAATAACAGACGTGGCATTGCTGCCATAGGCCAAGTCGGGATGCAGATAGAAACTCCATCTGTCGCCGATGTGCATGTATTGCAGCACGGTGGTATAGCCCGCGATGTTACTGCTGACCAAGCTCTTGATGGGTGCGCGTGTGGTCTCACCGAAGACCTGCTCGTCACTGGGATAAGTGCCTGTGAAGCTGAACGGGTAGCCACTGGGGTGTTGCTCAGTGGGCATCAGTCTGCCAAGCATACATACGCTGACGGTGTCGGTGTACAGGGGCATGCCGCTACCTTCGCCGCGCTGAATGATATGTACGGGTATGCTGTCGGAGGGCTGGCCAGGCTGCTGAGGAGCTACGTTGTAGTTCTTCAGGATGAGCCATTGGCTGTGTGCTTGCCAGTCGTTGCCGTAGAGGGCTTTGGCCTCTGCGATAGCGGCGCGCGCCGTAGCCATTTGTTCGCCCCACCAGGCTTCGTTGCGAGCCTTCCAGTTGGTGTATTCTCCCTTGGTGCTGTTGTCGTCTTCTTCGCTGCAAGCGCAGAGCGAAAGGCCGAGCAGCATGAGTAGGCAGGGCAGGAGTATCTTCTTCATGGTCGTGGCTTCTCTATGCTAATTTCTTTAAGAGCGATGTGATGCTAACTTTGTCCTCAAGCAGTGCGCGCAGCTCGCTGATAGGTACACGCTGCTGCTCCATGGTGTCGCGGTCGCGCAGTGTGACACTGTTGTCTGTGAGTGTGTCGTGGTCTACGGTGATGCAGTAGGGCGTACCTACGGCATCCTGACGGCGATAGCGCTTGCCGATGGTGTCTTTCTCTTCGTACTTACAGTTGAAGTGGAACTTGAGGTCGTTGAGAATTTCCTTGGCTTTTTCGGGCAGTCCGTCCTTGCGCACAAGGGGCAGAATGGCTAACTTTGTAGGTGCTAAAGCGGCTGGCAAACGTAGCACTACGCGGGTGTCGCCGCCTTCGAGTTGCTCTTCTTGATAGGCGTGACACATCACACTGAGGAACATACGGTCTACGCCGATGGAGGTCTCGATGACGTAGGGCGTATAGCTTTCGTTGGTCTCGGGGTCGAAGTACTTGATGGACTTGCCGCTAAACTTCTCGTGCTGCGAGAGGTCGAAGTCGGTGCGCGAGTGTATGCCTTCTACTTCCTTGAAACCGAAAGGCATCTGAAACTCGATGTCGGTGGCTGCATTGGCGTAGTGTGCCAATTTGTCGTGGTCGTGGAAGCGATAGTTTTCTGCGCCGAAGCCTAAGGCTTGGTGCCAGGCCATACGCTGCTCTTTCCAAGATTGGAACCATTGCAGCTCGGTGCCAGGACGTACGAAGTACTGCATCTCCATCTGCTCAAACTCGCGCATGCGGAAGATGAACTGACGCGCTACAATCTCGTTGCGGAAAGCTTTACCTATCTGTGCGATGCCAAAAGGCACTTTCATGCGTCCCGTCTTCTGCACGTTGAGGTAGTTGACAAAGATGCCCTGCGCCGTTTCGGGACGTAGATAGATGGTCGAAGCGCCCTCGGCTGTGCTGCCCACCTCGGTCTTGAACATGAGGTTGAACTGTCGCACGTCGGTCCAGTTGCGCGTGCCACTGATGGGGCAAACGATGCCTTCGTCGAGGATAATCTGCTTAATCTCGTCGAGGTCATTGGCTTCGAGGGCGGCCTTGAAGCGAGCGTGCAACTCATCGCGCTTTCGGGCGTTGTCGAGCAAACGCGGGTTGGTCTGACGAAACATTTCCTCATCGAAATTTTCTCCAAAGCGTTTGCGGGCTTTGGTGACTTCTTTCTGTATCTTTTCGTCGTACTTGGCCATTTGGTCCTCAATGAGAACGTCGGCGCGATAGCGTTTCTTGGAGTCGCGGTTGTCGATGAGTGGATCGTTGAAAGCGTCTACGTGGCCGCTGGCTTTCCATATCGTGGGGTGCATAAAGACTGCACTGTCGAGGCCGACAATGTTGTCGTGGAGCAGCACCATTGCCTGCCACCAGTACTGCTTGATATTGTTTTTTAGCTCCACGCCGTTCTGACCGTAGTCGTACACGGCGCCGAGTCCATCGTAGATGTCGCTTGAGGGGAATACGAACCCGTATTCTTTGCAGTGGGAAACGATTTTCTTAAATACGTCTTCGGCCATATCTTGTTCGTGTTTTGAAGTTTCATGATGAAGCCTTGCTGTCTGCTGTCTGCCGCAGCGGTTCTCGCGGGTTTGTCCGTGGGGAATGCTGAGGGCATCGTGGCGCAGCGTGGCTTGTGAGTTCGAGGCGCAAAGTTAGCGTATTTTCGTTGAATGTGCGAAGTTGTGGCTGCTTTTTTATGGTTTGCGTGCTGCGCGGGGGCTTTCGGTGGACGGTATGTCCTTTGTAAGACGGACGAATGTGGCTCGCATTTTTCGCGGCCTCGGAGGTATTTTGTAAATTTAGGCTTAATTCTTACAAACTTAGGCTTAGTTTGTGAAAACTTAACCTAAATTTTCAAAAACTTAGGCTTAATTTATAGAATGCGTTGCTTGCCGAATCATATTGCTTTGATGTGGTGCAAAAATCTCGTTTTCTTATCCGAAATCGCTCGGCTGTTCGGTGGTGATGCGGTGCTTCTGCGCTGCCGCTCGACCCCGCTGGTGAGATAAGCATCGGATAGCGTGGAGTGGGCGAGGGATTAGGCGACGCAGATGATGGATATCGCGTGATGAATGATGGTCTCGGCGCGGCTTCTAATGGTTTCGGCATGGAAGATGAGGGATGCAGCGTAGCGCAGAGCGCGAGGCAGGCGTGCCAAGGTTGGAGTAAAAAAGAAGCGCAGAGCCGCTGGGGCTTTGCGCTTCCGTATTTCTTGGTTTGCAAGAGGTTTATGCACCGGGGCTGATAGCACCTGAGGGGCATACATCGGCACATGTGCCGCAGTCTACACAGATGTCGGGATCAATGCTGTAGATCTCGCCCTCGCTGATAGCCCCTGTGGGACATTCGCCTTGGCATGTGCCACAAGCGATACAATCGTTGCTGATTACGTAAGCCATAGTGATAAGAATTGAGTGTTTGTTATGTATATGTTTTGTTCGTATGTGCCGCGTGCTATGTCGGCTTTAGCGTGTGCAAAGGTAGGAACTATTTTTCTCTCATGCAAGAATTGTCCCTCAAAATGTGCTATTTCGTGGCACGAAGCTCCACGGCACTGCCTTTGAAGTTGGCCCCGACGATGGGCGGATTGTCCTTGGTGAGCTTCACGGTGACTGCCTGTACCAAGGGGTAGGTGCTAAGCACGGCTTCGGCAATGCGAGCGGCTACGTGCTCAATGATGTTGGAGGGTACGAGCATCACCTGCTTGACGGTCTGGTACACGTCGGCATAGTCGACGGTGTCGGTCAGCACGTCGGTGGATGCGGCGCGAAAGTCGTTGAGTTGTAGTTCGAGCGATACGGTATAGGTGCCGCCTTTCTGACGCTCCTGGGGATATGCACCGTGGTAGGCAAAGAATTTCATCTTGCGCAGTTTCACGCTGAGGCTTTGGATATTCATGTGTCGTTAGGTATTTAGGTGAACGTATATCTATAGTCGCGCTGCGCGCTATCGCGTGGCAGCAGGTACGCATTGCGACAGGGCTGACGGGGAGTGGATGTGGTGGCTCCGCCATGCAGACTTGTATGGGCAAAGGTAGGGAAAAAACTTATACTGCAAAGGTTCTGCGCATATTTTTCGGGCTTACGGGTGGGCAGACAACCCGAAAAGGCGTAATTTTGCAGCCCATCTTGGAGGTCGTATGTCCTCCGTGCTTTTTGTCTATTCCTACAGAGCTATGAGCTATCTACAAGAAACGATTACGCCCTACGGCGGTTCGCAGGCCAAGACTGGACAGGTGGAGCGCATGTTCGACCATATCGCGCCCCGCTACGACCTCCTGAATCATCTTCTCTCGTTCGGCATCGATCGCTATTGGCGACGGGCGGCTATCGATTCGCTCAAGCCCTACGACGTGGAGCGTGTGCTCGATGTGGCCACAGGTACGGGCGACTTTGCGCTGCTCACGGCGCGTCGGCTCACGGACGTGCAGGTGACGGGGCTTGACCTCTCCGAGGAGATGCTCGCTGTGGCGCGTCGCAAGGCCTTGAAGGCCGAGGCCGATACGGTGAATTTCGTCAAGGGCGATGTGCTTTCGTTGCCCTTCGAGGACGATGTGTTCGACGCGGTGACCGTGGCCTACGGCGCGCGAAACTTTGCCAACCTCGATGAGGGGCTTAGGGAGATGCGTCGTGTGCTCCGCCCAGGTGGTAGACTGGTCATCGCAGAGCTCACTACGCCTGTCAGGTGGCCCATGACGTGGCTGTTCAGTCTGTATGCCAAGGTGTATATGCCCCTGATGGGTAAACTCGTGTCGGGCGACGCAGCAGCCTATCGCTATCTGCCCGCTACGATGGCGGCCTTCCCGCAGGGCGAGAAGATGCAGGGCATCCTCAGCGACGCAGGGTTTAGAGAAGTCGCTTTCAGACGCTTTACCTTCGGACTCAATACGCTCTATACCGCAGCGAAGTAGTAGCGCGGCACACCGATGCCCAACCCCAATTGGCGACAAACGGGCTTTTTGGCAACCGCATTGCTCATTCGCTTTCGGTGAAGCGTCGCAAAGCGTGAGAAAATACCCTGTTGTGCCGTTCGTAGTGCCTTGGTCAGCGTACTTTTGTCGGAGCAAAAGCCCACTATAACCCTTTTTGCCCTAAAAACCTTGTAGCGCATTTAGTATGAAAAAGCATAGTATGTTTCGCACCTGCCTACTTGTCGTGCTTGTCGTCGCAGGCCTGCTCCTACTCAGCGGGCTGCCCGACTGGGGCGTAGGGGAGTGGGAAGCGCGTCGAGTGGATCTGCTCAGCGACGTGTTGCCCCCCGATTCGAGCCAGATGCCCCCCGTCGTGGCCGAGATACCTATCCCTGCCGACAGCTGCAAGCCTGGTGTGACGTGTATCAGCGACTTCGCTACCGAAGAAGCCGAGAACATGTCGCTCTTCTACGAGGCGCTCAACGAAGCCTCCCAGCGCGTGGTGCGCATAGCCTATATCGGCGACAGTTTCATAGAGGGCGATATCCTCACCGACCAACTCCGCGACTTGCTGCAAGCCCACTACGGCGGTATGGGTGTGGGCTACGTAGGGCTGAATCATGTGGCCGTGGCGGGGCGAAAGACTATCGTGCAGAGCCGTTCGGGAGTGGAGATGCACAGCGCCGTGGACAAACACTTCGATGCCACACTGCCCGACCTGAGTGGCTACTACTTCGTGCCGCAAGGCACTGTCAACGTCAGTCTGCGCGGCAACAGCGAGTATAGCTCACGCTTGGAGCGCGCCGACGTGTCGCAGTTCATACTGCTCACACGCGGCCAGCCCGCCACACTGACCGCTACGAACGAGGCAGGACAGACACAGCACTTCACCACAGCCAGCGGCACATCCCTGCAAGCCGTTACGTTTCAAGCCCCCATGCACAGCGTAGCGTGGACCATGTCGCAGAGTAGCGGCGTTATACCTTACGCCGTGACCATGGAGGGACGCACGGGCATCGTGGTTGATAACCTGTCGCTGCGTGGTTCTTCAGGACTTCCCCTCATGGTCATACCGACCGAGCGGCTCAATGAGCTGAACAGCATTCGCCACTACGACCTCGTGGTGCTCCAATTTGGGCTGAACGTGATGCTTCGCGGCAAAACCAACTACTCGGCCTACGGCGAGCAGTTGCAGCGCGTCATCGACCATCTGAGGACTTCGATGCCCACCACAGCGTTCCTCGTGATGGGCATCGGCGACCGAGGCGGTAAGCTCCGCACGGGCGAGATAGGTACGATGCCCGAAGTGGTGCCCCTGCAAGAAGCACAGGCTACCGCAGCAGCAGCGACGGGCGTGGCCTTTTGGAATACCTACGAAGCGATGGGCGGTGAGGGCAGCATGATAGGCTTTGCGCAAGCGAAGCCCGTGATGGCTGCAAAAGACTATACCCACATCAACGAGGCTGGAGGCGCGCGCATCGCTCGTTTGATATACGATGCGATGGTGTGGGGACACGAGCTGTACAACCTCAAGCACCATCCATCGCTCGCTGCGCCCAATCAAGACGAAACCCCTTAGTACCTCCAAGCACCTATGTACGATATTCAGCCTATGAAGACGGTTTTTCGTTCATTCAGATACCTCTGTCTCGGCCTGTTGTTAGCACTTGTTCCGATGTGTACTGCTGCACAAACGCCCGACAGCACGGCTACCCACACCACAGATAGCCTCGAGGCGCAGCTCCAAGCGTCAGCCGAAGATGGGCATCGCTCAGCCGCCATTCCCGCATCGTTCAGAGGGGTGGGCGACAATGTGATACAAGATTTCTCGGAGCACCTCTATCCCATCTTCATGGCTCTCTTGGACATCTCCGAAGGCGAGTACCTCGACTCGCTGCGCGTGATGCATATCGGCGACAGCCATATCCGCGGGCATATCTATCCGCAGACATTCGGGCAGAAACTTGCTGGTAAATTCGGTGCGGTGCGCTACCGCGACTTGGGTATCAATGGTGCCACGTTCAGCTCGTATATGCGAAGCGATAAACTCAACAGCGTGTATGCTTGGCAGCCCGACTTGGTCATCATCTCCTTTGGTACGAACGAGGCCTACGATACCAATTATTCTCCCGAGCGACACTATCGGCAGATTGACGAACTCGTTGTGGCGCTGCAAGAAAATCTGCCCTACACGTGCCTACTCTTCACCACGCCTGCGGGTTGCTACCTGCGCGGTGGTCGTCACAATCCCAACAACGAACGCTGTGCGCAGACGCTCATCAACTATGCGCGCGACCACGGACTGGCCATCTACGACCTCTTTGCCGCAAGCGGTGGACCCACGCAGGCTTGCAGCAACTGGAAGCGCAGTGGCATGATGCGCCCAGACGGAGTGCATTTCACCGCCGAGGGCTATCGCACGCAGGGCAATATGCTCTTCGATGCCTTTATAAAAGCCTACGAGGAAGCCCTCAACGATTTGTAAACCTTTCCTTCAAACCACAGCGAAGACGTGCTCAACGATATAGTCACCCAGCTCTGTAGTCTACTGCGCTACGACGCAGCCGCCCCGATGTTGTTCAACAGCGGCTTGTTCCTATGGCTCTTTCTGATATTCACAGTAGTCTATGCATCGCTGCAATATCGCACCACGGCGCGCCTGCTCTTCGTGACGCTGTTTTCTTACTACTTCTACTATAAAAGCAGTGGCGTATACTTTGTGCTCTTGGCCGTGGTGAGTACAGCCGACTTTGTGCTGGCACGCGCCATCTCGCACACCACGTTAAAGTGGAAGCGTCGGCTATGGGTTACGCTCAGTTTAGGACTCAACCTCGGGCTTTTGGGTTATTTCAAATACACCAACTTCTTGGGCGAATCCTTTGCCGCCTTGCTGGGAGGGAGCTTTCAGCCCGCCGACATCTTTTTGCCCGTAGGCATCAGTTTCTTCACGTTCCAAAGTCTGTCGTATACGCTCGATGTGTATCGTGGACAGATTCAACCCCTCAGCCGTCCGCTCGACTACTTCTTCTACGTCAGTTTCTTTCCCCAATTGGTGGCAGGCCCCATCGTTCGCGCGCGCGACTTTATTCCACAGATACGTCGCCCGCTCGTGCTGTCCAGCACGATGATGGGAGAGGCTGTGGTATTGATAGCAGGCGGTCTGGTCAAGAAAGCCATCATCAGCGACTACATCAGTACCAACTTCGTAGACCGTGTGTTCGATAATCCGTTGCTCTACAGTGGGGTGGAAAATCTCACGGCTATCTATGGCTATGCGCTCCAAATCTATTGCGACTTCAGCGGATACAGCGACATGGCCATCGGTATCGCACTGTTGCTCGGCTTTCGTTTCCCCGACAATTTCCGTTCGCCCTATAAGAGTACGAGCGTCACCGACTTTTGGCGACGCTGGCACATCAGCCTGTCGTCGTGGCTGCGCGACTACCTATATATATCCCTCGGCGGCAATCGGCTCGGCAAGGTGCGTCAATACATCAACCTGATGCTCACGATGCTGCTCGGCGGTTTGTGGCACGGGGCTTCGTGGAACTTCGTGCTGTGGGGCGGTATGCACGGTGCAGCACTGGCCATACACAAATGGTGGATGGGTGTTACGCATCAGGTGCGTGGCGGAACAGCACTGAGCGGTTGGCGTCGCGTAGCCGCCATACTGGTGACGTTCCACTTCGTTTGTGTGACGTGGGTGTTTTTCCGTAGCAGTACGTTGGAGACGTGCTGGAATATGTTTGGGCAAATTGGCTCAAACTTCAATCTCTCCATATTGCCGCAGCTGCTCTCTGGGTATGCGCCAGCGATGGTACTCATCGCACTGGGCTATCTACTGCACTTCACCCCTCACAGCTGGGCGCGCCGCGTGCAGGCTTCCATGGCGCTTCAGCCGCTGTGGGTAAAGGCATTGCTGCTGATTGTTGTAGCCTATATCGTGATACAAGTCAAAGGTAGCGACGTACAGCCTTTCATTTATTTCCAATTCTAAACAGCGCGCTCGGGTTACTGACAAGGGCTAAGGCTCTTGGTCTATCAACGTCTTGA
Source organism: Bacteroidaceae bacterium (assembly GCA_017479555.1). Taxonomy (GTDB): domain Bacteria; phylum Bacteroidota; class Bacteroidia; order Bacteroidales; family Bacteroidaceae; genus Alloprevotella. The sequence continues at coordinate 27,822 of JAFVCB010000001.1, forward strand.
GCATGCGTATCTGAGGCAGCATGCTCCGCGCATGAGCCTCTCCGATGGCTATCATCTTGTCGATGGCACGACGCGAGAAACTCTCTACGCCGTATCCGTCGAGCCGCGGGTTGAAGTAGAGATTGATGTCGGCACGTGCTGCGACATAGTTGGCACGGTCGTCGATGCCTAAGTAGCTGCGCACTTGCTGCCAAAAGGTGGTTTCGCGCTGGAGGTCAGTGCCTTGTTGGGCTAAGTCGATGGCAATGACATATTTTGCGCCCATGGCACGCGCCACGTTCACAGGCAGATTGTTGACAATGCCTCCATCGATGAGACGCTGCGCCCCGATGTCTACGGGCGTGAAAAAAATGGGCAGCGACATGCTGGCGCGCATGGCTAAGGCCAAAGACCCCGAGGAGAGGTCTGCCTCGCGCATCGTTTTGATGTCGAAGGCCACGGCTCGAAACGGGCGTTGCAGGCTGTCGAACGAGATGCTGTCGCAGCCAGGCGTGAGCGCAGTGAGATAATCTACCACGTTGTGCCCACGCACCAAGCCCCAGCGCGGTGCTTCGCCGTCGCGCCGTGTACCCCACAGCGGAATGCCGAATACGCGTAGTCCACCATCGTCGTACTCCAAGGGCTGCGATGCCCGCGAGTGGTCGCGGTCGGAGAGCAAATCCATCCAGTTGGGCGCACGCATGATGCTGTCGAGAGTCTGCGCATCGTACCCGTAGGCGTACAGGCCGCCAATGAGCGCACCGATACTTGTGCCAACAACCATATCCACCTTGATGCCCTCGGCCTCCAAGACTTTCATCACACCAATCTCTGCCGCACCTTTGGCACCGCCGCCACCCAGCACGAGAGCAACTTTGCCACGTTGGGCTGAAAGCGATAGGCTGAACAGGAGAAGCAACAGCGTGATGCCTATATGCAGCGCACGAGTGGGAAGGGTGTTGGTTCGCATAGGGAAATAGTTATGCGCGAGCGCACGTGGTGTATATATATAATATGGTATAGGGACAATGGTGAAGGGACACACCGAAGAGGGACTAACTACGATGCCGCTGCGAATGTGTCTTCTTGCGCGGCTGAATGCGCCATCGCAGTTGCAAAGATATATCATTCTTCCAAGAAGAACGGATGAGTTGTGTAGAAGAACTGATTTCGTTGCGATTGAAGTAGTGCGTGCTACCTACTTTGATGCCGCCCTCAATGCCCCAAAGCAAGTGAGCCGTGACGGTGAGAGCAAGTCGCATACCGTGGTAATAGAAAGAGGGAATACCACCCTGATAGAGCAGTTGTGGCTCGTAGGCATAAAGCGCACTTTGGTAATCGTCGCTCATAAAGACCGAAGCAAACCCGCCACATTTTATTCCTTTCCCAATCTGCCAAGCTGAACGTATGGCTGCCATCCATCCCCAAGCGTTCTCGCCCCATTGTGGCATGCGCAGCGAGGCGGTTAGCATGGGTATCAGACTGAATTTGTCGCGCTGAAGCGTCAGGCGAGCCGTAGCACGATGGGTGTTGACGAATTGTGTGAGTTCGTTATGCCCCGTGATGCCTCGTTCCTTGGTCTTGAAACGATAGGTGAACTGAGCCGTCGCCAGGCGATTCACCTTGTAGTCAGCGCGCAGATAAGCAGCAAGTCCGCGTGTTCGCTGATGATTGAGATAGGTGGGGGCAGGCAGCACGAAGGCATCGATGTACGACGTAAGCACAAGGCGACGCCCCATCTGCGCTGTGCCACCGATGATGGCGCCATGCTCATTGGCTGTGCGCGACGCTTCGGAAACGATGTGGCCGTACAGACTCACAAAGCGCGACGAGAGATGACGGTGCTGGAAGAATAGGTGTAGCTCGTCAGTAGCTTTGAAGCGTATCAAGGCTGTATAGGCCATGTGCAACTTGTGGTCAAAAGCGGCCTCGCCACCAATGTCCCAGCGAGCCGTATGATAGGTGTAGTCTGCCGAGAGTCCCATTGCCCTGCGGCCACGAAAATAGCCCGCGTTGTAGTATTGTGGTGTGGGGCTTACGGGCTTTGTATATTGTGTGGCGTATGCCGTAAGTCCTAAGGCGAACGACGAAGTCTGATAGGACGCATGCGCCCCCGCACTGAATGCCTTTGCGTAGTCTTTGCGTGTGAGTTCAGCCTGGGTGCGATGAAGTCCTGTGGTCTGCAACGTGCGTATGGTGTCGTTCGAGAAAGATGCGTCGAGCGAGCGATAGGATAGGAACAAGGCCGTTTCAAAACGCCCAAACGAAAAGCGTGTGGCTATGCCGCGAAAGAAATTGTTTTCCTCCGTCGCCGTGTGAGCCTTGAGCCGAAACCTATTCTGCACCGCACTGTTGGCAAGCATTGTCCGACCGAGGAGGAAACCGTTTCCGAAGAGCAAGCCTTGGCCTGCACTGATATTATAGTCGCCCACAATCCACTCCGCGTTTTGTCCCTGATGGTGTACAAAGAAAGATGCGTAGTCGTAGGGCTTGTTGCCTTGAGCAGCAAAAGGCTCACCAGCGTCTTTCTCCAATGTGAAACCATACGCCCACGTCTTACCATATTTATAGCGCATACGTACCACGTTGCGCAAGCCGTTGCCATAGTATACACGATTGGGATAGCGCGCCAGTTCTGAAGCGGTGTGCGCCCTATTGCCCTCGCGGGTGTAGAGAGGCACGTCGAGCTGCGTGCTAAGTTCGTATTTGCCCTGTGTGAGTTGCTGAATGAGGGAGGGACGCGCCGTTTCGCGCTCACCGATGTAGACAAAGAGTGGCAGGTAGAGACGCTCAGCGTAGGAAAGCGAGGGGATGAGCAAGAGTTCGCCAAGTGAGAGAAAGGCACGCTTGTCGCGATACTGTACGATAGCGTCTGCTTGGTGACTGCTGATGAAGGGGAGTTGCAGCAAGTCTTCGCGCGAACAAGTATTGAGGTTGAGCGGTGAGACGTGTAGCTCTTCGAGTTGTTCGTAGACGGCAAGCCTTTCGGTAGCATCCATGTCCTCCGTCGCATCGTCGTCCTCGAAGAAGATTTCTACAAACTCGCTCCACGAGATGCTGTCGCGGCGCGCTGGTTGAGCTGATGCAGCGATAGTGATACCCAACAGAAAGAGTAGCGTGAAAACTATTCGTGAAGCTGAGACAGACATACCGCACAGGTTCTTTGACAAAACTAAGCGAGCCAACGAAACTCATCGCAAGCGCAACTGATCGCCCACAGTGGGGATGTAGTCTGTGGATAGTTTGTTGAGCTTATAGAGCGAACGGGTGCGCATACCATAGCGTTGTGCGATGAGGTGTAGACTCTCGTTGGGTTGAACAACGTGTACGCGACCTTTGTATCGCTTATCGGCATACACTTTCTTTTGCACCAAATATACACGCTCGCCAACCGCAGGCTCGTAGCCTTTGCGCACTTCGTTGTAGCGACGAAGCGCACTGCGCCGCACTCCCCAGCGTTGCGCGATGAGCTGATACGTGTCGCCTGCTTGCGCTTCTACATAGTATGCACCGTTTTCCATCTTCACGCGCTGCCCACGCTGTGCCACCGTCTGGGAGGACTGCGAAGCAGGGCGTGTCTGTGTAGTGCGCGCACCATCGTGCTGTCCCCGTGCGGTGGTGGCATCCGCAGCAGTCTGACTGCTTGTGGGCTTGTCGAAACGTGTTAAGTCGTACGTCTCAATGAGTTGTATGAGACGTTCGGCATACGTAGGGCTTGTGGCATAACCAGCGGCTTTCAAGCCGTGTGCCCAACTGCGGTAATCGGTGATGGGAAGCTCAAAGAGCGAAGAGTAACGCCCACGACGGCTCAAAAATAGAGAGTGGTCGGCATAGCTCTCAGCGGCATCGGCATAAACGCGAAAACGCTCGTTGGGCGCATCGTCGTCCTTCAGCATATAAGGGCCATGCCAATCGCTGCCAGCCTTGATGCCAAAATGATTGTTGCCACGGGTAGCTAACACACTCTTGCCCGCTCCGCTCTCGAGCAAGCCCTGAGCCAGTGTGATGCTTGCAGGTATACCGTGAGCCTGCATCTCGGCCACGGCGACGGGCGCAAAGCGTTCTATGTAGGCCTCAAATTGTGGGCTGCGCTGTGCCGAGGCTGCTGAACTCAGTAGCCAAATCCAAGCGATGCATGCCGAGAAGAGCGTGTTTTTCATAGCCTACATACCATTGGAAACACCGACGAACGCACTGCCTTATGGGTGGCAGCGACCTCAGTTCTTCTTGAAACGTTCTTGCTTCTTGCGCAGTTCCTCTTGCTGCTCTTGCAGGGCGGCAAAGCGGGCGGCAAGACCCGAGGGACGCTTGGCAGGATTTGCTTTGTTGGCCTGATAGTTGGCTTCTAACTTGGCCAAGAGTTTCGCATCGTTGGTCGAGCGACGCAGATACCACATGGTCAGTGCACCTGCGAGCAGAGAGATGAAGTAGTAGTAGTTCAGACCTGCGCTGTACTTGTTGAACATGAAGAAGAAGAACAGCGGCATGAGGAACATCATCCACTGCATGACTTTCATCTGCTGCGCCTGTTCGCCACTCATCGTGTCGCGTTGCTGACGCATCGACATATAACTATATATAAGGTTCGTGCCGCAGAAGAGGATGCAGAATAGGCTGAGGTGATTGCCTATGAGCGGCAGGTCGGACGACCACGAGAGCAGGCTGTCGTACGTGCTGAGGTCGTCTGCCCACAAGAATGACTGCTGACGAAGCTCTATGGCATTTGGTACAAAGTTGAACATCGCAATCCAGACAGGCATCTGAATGAGCATGGGCAAACAGCCGCCCATCGGCGACACACCGTATTGGGAGTAGAGCGTCATCATCTCTTGCTGGCGACGCATCGCGTTCTCCTCGCCTGGGAACTTCTTGTTGAGTTCATCAATTTTGGGCTTGAGCACACGCATCTTGGCCGAACTCAGATAGCTCTTGCGCGTGGTGGGGTAGACCAGCGCGCGAATGAGGAGCGTGATGAGCAGCAACACCAGTCCCATGTGTAGGTTGAGGCTTGTGAGCCAGTCGAACACATAGATGGTGAAGAAACGGTTAATCCATCTGAAGAGAGGCCATCCCAAGTAGACGAGCTCTTGCAGGTCTTGATCTTTCTCGCCTATGGTTTGTTCGTTCAGCCCCTTCAGATAGAGGTATTTGTTCGGGCCAAAATAGTATTGCAATTGTGTGGCTTGTTTGCCTGTCAAATCGAGCGCGAGGGCAGCCTCAGCGGCGTAGTGCTTCAGATAGCCACTGCCTTCTTCCTCTTGCTTGCTGGCCACACGCACGTCTTGCATAGGTGTGGCGGCGATAATCAGGCTGGAGAAATACTGGTTCTTAAAGGCAATCCAGTCCACCCCTCCTGTCACTTGCTCGTCCTCACTACCTTGTTCTTTGAGTTTTTCGGTGCCGTCCTCAACCGACTTGTAGGTCAGCGTGGAGTACATGTTCTCAAAGTAGTAGCCTTTCTCTTGCTGACGCACGCGGTCTGACCAGTTCATTTGTATGCTCTTGGTCTTGGCGCTCAACGTGTTTTGGAGATTGGCTGTGACGATATCGAAATTCACCAAGTAGCTGTCGTGATGTAGCGTGTATACATGCTTGATTTGATGGCCAGCAGAGTCGGTGAGCGCGAGAGCTATACTGCTGTCACTCTTCTCGACAATCTGAAAATTATAGGCCGCTGTGTTCAGATTTTGTGCTTTGAACTCATAGACAAACTCGGTGCGTGCATCTTCTTCATTGTAGAGCACGAGTGCCTTTTCAGTATGGCCAGCATGGTAGTCCTCGTAGCTCTTGAAGTCTTTGAGTTCTACCTTGCTCACTACACCGCCGAGCGTATTGAAAGTGATGCGCAGCAAATTGTTTTCGAGCGTAGCCGTTTCTCCCTTGGTTGCAATGCGGTCGGCAAAGAGTCCTGTCGTGTCTGCCACCGCAGTAGCTGTTTGGGGCTGCTGCGTCTCTGTGGTGGCTTGTGCTTGTTGGGGCTTTTCGGCTTGTGCTTGTTCGGTAGGTTGTGGTTGGAAGAAGAAACTCCATCCGAGCAAAACGGCTACGATGAGTATGAGGCCTGTAATTGTGTTCTTGTCCATAGCATGTAGAGCGAAGTTTGTCGCTTCGTGGTGTGTTTTATTGTTGACTGGCTTTGTAGGTGATAGCTGCTGCGATGAAACTCAGGAAAAGAGGGTGGGGCTTGAGTACTGTGCTGGAGTATTCGGGGTGGAATTGTGTGCCGATGTACCATTGCAGCGTGGGGATTTCGACAATCTCCACAAGCCCTGTGTCGGGATTGATGCCCGTGCAGCGCATACCCGCTTTTTCGTATGCAGAGAGGTATTCGCTGTTGAACTCATAGCGATGGCGATGGCGCTCACGTATTTCCTCTTGAGCATAGATCTCGCGCACCTTACTACCCTCGCTGAGCCTACACGGATAGCCGCCGAGACGCATCGTGCCGCCCATGTTCGTGACATTCTTTTGACTTTCCATGAGGTCGATGACGTTGTGCTTTGTCGAGGGATTCATCTCCACGCTGTTGGCATCTTCATAGCCCAACACGTGGCGTGCAAACTCTATCACCATCATCTGCATGCCCAGACAGATACCGAATGTGGGTATATCGTGTTCGCGAGCAAACTGAGCTGCGACTATCTTGCCTTCCGTGCCGCGCTGTCCAAATCCTGGGCAAATGATGATACCGTCTATGCCTTCCAGTGCTGAGCCGATGTTCTCGGGTGTGAGTTTCTCGCTGTTGACAAAACAGGTGCGTACCTTTCTGTCGTTGTAAGTCCCCGCCTGCGATAGGCTCTCGAGGATACTCTTGTAGGCATCCTGCAAGTCGTATTTCCCGACCAGTGCTATCTTGACTTCCTCAGTAGCTTTGTGGCGACGCTCCAAGAAGCTGCGCCACGGCCCCAGTCCCGGTGTCTCGCCGATAGGCATGCCAAACTGTCGCAGTATCTCGGCATCGAGACCTTGCTCCTGCATACGCAGGGGTACTTCGTAGATGGTAGGCTGATCCTTGCTCTGAAATACAGCTGTAGGAGCTACGTTGCAGAAGTTGGCCACCTTGCGACGCAGCGATGAGGAGAGCTCATGCTCGGTGCGCAATACCAATATGTCGGGCTGAATACCTAAACTTTGCAACTCTTTGACGCTGTGCTGCGTAGGTTTCGTCTTGAGCTCTCCCGCAGCCGAAAGATAGGGTACGTAGGTGAGGTGTACGCAGAGCGCATCTTTGCCCAGTTCCCATTTGAGTTGGCGTATCGCTTCGAGGAACGGCTGACTCTCGATGTCGCCCACCGTACCTCCGATTTCGGTGATGACGAAGTCGAAGTGCGTACGTTTGCCCTGGAAGAGCATGGAGCGCTTGATTTCGTCGGTGATGTGCGGAATGACTTGTATCGTCTTGCCGAGGTAGTCGCCGCGTCGTTCTTTGTCGATGACGCTCTGATAGATACGCCCCGTCGTGTAGTTGCTGTAAGCCGTCGTGCGTATACCTGTGAAGCGCTCGTAGTGTCCCAAGTCTAAGTCCGTCTCCTTACCATCGTCCGTCACGTAGCATTCGCCGTGCTCGTAGGGGTTGAGCGTGCCGGGGTCGATGTTGATGTAGGGGTCAAACTTCTGGATGGTGATGTTGAAGCCACGCGCTTGAAGCAGTTTGCCAAGGGTGGAAGAGATAATGCCTTTTCCCAGCGAAGAGGCTACTCCGCCTGTGACGAAGATATACTTGGTTGCACTCACGAGATGAAAGAAATAGGTTTATACTTGTACGATAGTGTCTCTCCTGCTACTGACTTCCTGCGCCCCAGCCCGACCGTTGCTCCGAGACTTAGGTGCTGACCATTGCGGGCTGCTGTCAAAAGTCGGGCAAAAATAAGTTTTTTTCTTCGATTGCCCGACTTTCCGCGCGTAAATCAGTCTATAAAACGCGCCGTGCTGTATATTTCTAAGCGATTTCTATGGCTTAACTTGCCTAATGTGCTACATTTGCACAAACTTTCTGCGTTTTTTAAGCATGAAACACCAAGCACTGATTCTGCTATTCTTCATCTCTATAGCGATGGCCGCACAGGTTCGTCTCTCGCGCGTAGCCCCTTTGGTGCGGACGCTCAACAAGCCAGACACCCTCACAGCCATTGCCGACACTACCCCTCAGGCCGCAGCCATCAGCGGCGTTGACATCGCGGTGTACAACACGGCTATACACTACACCCAACGCCTTGATTCGCTCATCTTTGCCTATCGTCGGTGGCACTATGAGGGTAGCGACACCTTGAGCAATCCTTTCTATGCGCCCCTCTTCGCCACGACAAGCCTCTCGCAACCTACCTTGCAGCGCACCATAGGCTCGCTGCCTCCCGTCTATGGCATACACGATGCCCAAGTGCAGCGTGTCGCCGCGATGGATAGGGCATTGCTCTCTGTTTATTCCACACACCCCGAGCTCGTGCGCCCCGAAGTCCCCGACGTAGCCCCAACAACCCCTGCCGCACCTGTCGTGGCTCGCCCCGCCGCGCCCACTGTGCGTATCACACCCACCACGACACTGCCCGCTGTAGAGCCTGTAGACCTTGTGAGACCCGACTTCAACCTACAGATACACCGTCCCAACTTCTGGAAGTTCACTTCCGACCTCTCCCTGCAGTTCATGCAGAACTATATATCCGACAACTGGTATAAGGGGGGCGAGAGCAACAACTCCATGTTGGCCAACGTCATCCTCGAAGCCAACTACAACAATAAGCGAAAGCTCACCTTCTCCAACCGACTGGAGATGAAGCTCGGTTTCTACTCTTCCAAGTCAGACTCCATCCACCGCTACAAGACCAATAACGACCAGATACGTTTGACCAACAAACTTGACCTCAAGGCCTCCAAACATTGGTCGTACACCGCTATGTTGCAGACCTGGACACAGTTCTATCGAGGCTATCGCAGCAACGACCGCGTCGTCTATTCGGACTTCATGTCCCCTTTCGAGTCCGTGCTGTCGTTGGGTATGACCTATAAGCTCTCCGCCAAGTCCTTTACGCTCGAAGCCACCTTCTCACCCTTGGCTGCCGACTATAAGTTCGTAGGCCGCCGACGTTTGGCTACCAGTTTCGGTATAGACGAAGGCCACCACACCAACCTCGACTACGGTAGCTCCGCCACCATAAACACCACGTGGACACCTATTAAGAACGTCACGTGGAAAGCCCGTCTATACGCCTTTACTGACTATAGCCGCACCACGATAGAGTGGGAGAATACCATCAACTTCAAAGTCAACGATTTCCTGAGTACACAGCTCTTCCTCTATCCTCGCTTCGACGACGGCGTAGTACGCCAAGACAATCATTCCTACCTCCAGTTCAAAGAATACCTGTCCCTGAGCTTCAACTACAAGTTCTGAAACCGTACTTCCGCGAACCCACTTCCGACAGCCCGCAGCCTGCGCCGCTTGCCCACAGTAGTCCACCGTTGGAGAAATATAGGCATCGCCGCTGCGCTATTTAGAAAATTCGTGCTACCTTTGCCGCTAACTGAACAGACCGTGTAGGATGTAGTGCCGGCTACAACCACACCGCACTCCCCGAATATACTAACTCAATCCATTTATATCACATGAAAAAGAAAATCCTCGTGACAGGTGGTACAGGCTTCATCGGCTCTCATACCACCGTAGAGCTTCAAGCTGCAGGCTACGAAGTAGTCATCATCGACAATCTCTCAAACTCGAATGCCGACGTTGTTGATGGCATAGAGAAAATCAGTGGTGTGCGCCCCGCCTTCGAAAAGGTAGATTGCTGCGATTTGCCAGCGCTCGAAGCCGTTTTCGAGAAATATCCTGGCATAGAGGGCATCATCCACTTCGCAGCCAGCAAAGCCGTGGGTGAGAGCGTCGAAAAACCTCTGAAGTACTACGAGAACAACATCGTGTCGCTCATCAACCTGCTCAAACTCATGCCCAAATATAGCGTCAAGGGCATCATCTTCTCCAGCTCCTGTACCGTCTATGGTCAGCCCGACCCAGAGAATCTGCCAGTCACCGAAGAGGCGCCTATCAAGACAGCCGAGAGCCCTTATGGCAACACCAAGCAGATCAACGAAGAGATCGTGCAAGACTATGTCAAGAGCGGCGCACCCATCAGTGCTATCTTGCTGCGCTACTTCAATCCTATCGGTTCGCACCCCTCAGCCATCATCGGCGAGCTGCCCAACGGCGTACCCGCCAACTTGATTCCCTACCTCACACAGACCGCCATCGGCATCCGCGAACAACTCAGCGTATTCGGCGATGACTACGACACCCCCGACGGATCGTGCATCCGCGACTTCATCTACGTCGTAGACCTGGCCAAAGCCCACGTATGCGCTATGGAACGCATTGTCAACGGACAGAACACCGAGCCTGTCGAGATTTACAACGTCGGCACGGGCAACGGTGTGAGTGTGTTTGAACTCATAAACACCTTCGAGAAATGCACAGGCGTTAAACTCAACTACAAAGTTGCTCCACGTCGTGCTGGAGACATTGAGAAAGTGTGGGGCAACGTAGACAAGGCCAACAAAGTCCTTGGTTGGAAAGCCGTCCACAGCCTCGAGGATGCCCTCACCAGTGCTTGGAAGTGGCAGCAAGAACTTCGTGCACGCGGTATCATGTAGTCCGCACGTGTGCATTGCTTCCTAAACCGTCCGCATTGCGCATGTGCATGTCTGCAAGGTTCTTGGCCGTGTTTACATAGTTTTTTGAATCGTCTGCATCGCGCATGAGACAACAGACATAGGAGCTACGCACCACCGCATACCCATATACGCTCATCTCCCTACCGAGGTGAGCGTGTTTTTATGCCCTTTCGGCGCATGTGGGTGGGAGAGAAGCCAACCGCTCTCCGCACAGAGACATCGTCAATCCCTGTCAGCGGGCAGCCCGTCCCTTTCTCAACCACGCTGCAGCCAAGGTCAGAAAGAAATCATCACGATGACACGACAAAATCATCGTGAAGAAATTGTCGTGTCATCGTGATGATTTTGTCGTGTCATCGTGAAGAAATCCTTTCGAGGTCGGACATAGAAACGACTTGCTGCCCACCAAAAAGGGACGCAACCCGATGAGCTGCGTCCCTCGTAGGTATGTAGTGTGCGATGTAAGCCCCCGCAAAGCCGCGATAGGGTAGGGCTGCTGCGCTGTATCAGTAGCCATGTTGTGCTATATCGGCAGGCCGTGCTTCACGTATGGGCTTTAGCCTCTACGCATTGCTGAAGTTCAGTGCGCCGTCGCCCGCCTTGACGACGATGGGTCGCGTGCGGTCTATGCTACCAGCGAGCAACTGGCGGCTGAGGTCGTTGAGCAACAGGCTCTGCAGGGCACGCTTCACCGGACGTGCGCCAAACTCGGGGTCGAAACCCGCTTGGGCAATCTGTGCGATGGCTTCGGGCGTGACGCTGAGCGTGATGTCTTGTGCCGCAAGGCGTTTGCGGATTTGCTCCACTTGTAGGCCGACGATTTCTGAGATTTCTGTGTGGCTCAACGGGCGGAACATGATGATCTCGTCTATACGGTTGAGAAACTCAGGTCGGATGGTCTTCTTGAGCATCTCCATCACGGTGCGCTCGGTCTCGGAGAGAATCTGTTGGCTCTGCCCATTAGCGAGTTGCGACTGGATATATTGGCTGCCCAAGTTGCTGGTCATGATAATTATAGTGTTCTTGAAGTTCACTGTACGTCCCTTGTTGTCGGTCAGCCGTCCATCGTCGAGTACTTGCAACAGGATGTTGAACACATCAGGATGCGCCTTCTCGATTTCGTCAAAAAGCACGACGCTATAAGGTTTTCTGCGCACGGCCTCAGTGAGCTGTCCGCCCTCGTCGTATCCTACGTATCCCGGAGGCGCTCCGACCAGGCGCGACACGGTGTGTTTCTCCTGATATTCAGACATGTCGATGCGCGTCATCATTCCCTCATCGTTGAAGAGGAACTCAGCCAACGCTTTGGCCAGCTCGGTCTTGCCTACACCCGTAGTACCGAGGAAGATAAACGAGCCTATGGGTCGCTTAGGATCGCCTAAGCCAGCGCGCGCTCTGCGTACGGCATCGGCCACGGCGGTGATGGCAGCGTCTTGTCCCACGACCCTACGATGGAGTTCGTCCTCCAAGCGTAGGAGTTTCTCGCGTTCGCTCTGGAGCATACGACTTACGGGTATGCCCGTCCATCGACTCACGATCTCGGCGATGTCGTCGGCAGTTACTTCTTCCTTGACCATAGCCTGGCCGTGCTGCTTCTCGGCGAGCTGTTTTTGCAGTTGCTCATTGGCCTGTTCGAGTTCCTTAAGTCGTCCGTAGCGTATCTCAGCTACGCGTCCGTAGTCGCCCTCGCGCTCGGCACGCTCTGCCTCGAAGCGAAGCTGTTCCATCTGTCCGCGATGTTCTTGTATCTGACTGACGATGGTACGCTCGCCTTCCCATTTGGCTTTGAGTGTAGAGAGTTGTTCGCGCAGTGCTTCTATTTCTTTCTGCAAGCTACTGAGTTTGGCTTGGTCGCCTTCGCGTCGTATGGCTTCGCGCTCTATCTCGAGTTGTCGCAAACGGCGGTCGGCCTCGTCCAGTTCTTCGGGCTGGCTGTCGCGTTCGAGACGTAGGCGTGCCGCAGCTTCGTCCATCAGGTCTATGGCCTTGTCGGGCAGGAAACGGTCGGCGATGTAACGGTCAGAGAGCCGCACGGCAGCGATGAGCGCATCGTCTTGTATGCGTACGCGATGGTGGTTCTCGTAGCGCTCTTTGAGTCCGCGCAGTATACTGATGGCATCCTCGGGCGAGGGTTCGTCTACCATGACGGTCTGAAATCGGCGTTCGAGTGCTTTATCTTTTTCAAAGTATTTTTGATATTCGTCGAGCGTGGTAGCACCTATGCTCCGCAGCTCGCCGCGTGCCAATGCGGGTTTGAGGATGTTGGCCGCGTCCATCGCACCCTCGCTCTTGCCAGCTCCGATGAGCGTGTGTATCTCGTCGATGAAGAGAATGATGTCTCCCTCCGCAGCTTTCACTTCGTTCACTACGCTCTTGAGTCTCTCCTCAAACTCGCCCTTGTACTTCGCGCCCGCTACGAGCGCGCCCATGTCGAGGCTGTAGAGCTGTTTGTTCTTGAGCCCGTCAGGTACGTCGCCCCGAACGATACGCCCCGCCAGCCCCTCGACTATGGCCGTCTTGCCCGTTCCAGGCTCACCAAGCAGGATGGGGTTGTTCTTGGTGCGACGCGACAGGATTTGCAGCACGCGACGTATCTCGTCGTCGCGACCTATCACGGGGTCGAGCTTGCCTTGGCGCGCTTCGTCGACGAGGTTGCGGGCATACTTCTTCAACGCTTGGTAAGTGTCTTCGCTTTCGGGGCTGTCGGCTTTGCGATTGCCACGTAGCTCTTTGGTGGCAGCAAGGAGCATCTCGCGCGTCAGTCCAGTGTCCTTGAGCATCTGGGCAGCCTGTCCGCCCTTTTCGATGAGGGCTAAGAGCAGGGCTTCGAGACCTACGTAGCTGTCGCCCAATTTCTTAGCCACGTCCTCGGCACGGAGCAATACCTTGTTGGCTTCGTTGTCCAAATAAGGTTCAGCACCCTCCACACGAGGCAAACGACTCAGTTCAGAGCGGACTACCTCTTGCAAACGCTTAGCGTCGGTGCCCGACTTCCCAAGTAGGAAGTCAACCACGCTCTCGCCCTTACTGAGCAGTCCGTAGAGTAGGTGCAGGGGCGTGACGGCTTGACCGCTTCCGCGCCTTACTGTGTTGATGGCTTCTTGTAAGGCTTCTTGCGCCTTGATGGTGAATTTCTGAATATTCATAGTTGTATGTTTTTATTTGTAGGTTAGGAACTGTTTTCACAGATTGTTTTTCCAAAAAGTTTGCCAACGCCTATCGTGCGCCAATTTGTCAGCATCTCGCACCGCACGACTGGCAAAATGGCAGACAGACATCACTCATACGGACTTGTAGAAGCCCTGTCCGTCGTCCGATAGACCAATCTCTGCAAACCGACGTAGGGATACGAACCATCAGATTTTCTGACTTCAAATCCTTGAGGTAGGAATTTAGGCATTATTTTTGCAGACTAACCAGCGTGCCGCATGGCTTTTCGCTCGTCAAAGTGGGATGGAGCAGGCAGATTGCCCATTCTCTTGGAGCAGAAAACGCCCTCGCGCACACGGGTATACCATATATATTATAGCATGAAACGACTCACAACTTTCCTGCACGAACATCCTCGCTTGTCAGCCCTCATCGGCGTGTTGCTCGCTGCTGTGGTGGCTATCGGTGTGTGGCTCATTGTGCAACATCAGTCCAACGACGGTTTGCCACCCGCCGAAGAACCGTCCGATACGGGTGCGCTGCGTGTATCCTTGTTGCCCGTCTCGGAGTGCCTGCCGCTGTATGTAGCCGAAGTGACAGGCATCAACGACAGTCTGGGACTCCGTGCCGTTATCGACCATCGTAGGTCAGCCTTCGATGCCGATACAGCCGTGTACGGACGTAGTGCGCATGTGGCCTACAGCGACTTGGTGCGCGTACTCTATCAAAACACACGCGGCCAGCACGCCACCGTCATCATGGGGCTGCAAGGCATCTGGGGTGTAGTGGGAAAGCCCACCATGCGCAGTGCGAACCTCAAGGAGCAGAAAGACCAGCTCATCGGTGTAGCGCGCTACGAAGCCAGCGACCTTTATGGGCTTGAGGCATTGAAGCATGTCGGACTGGGCTACGAAGATATGCTTCGTGTGCAAGCCAACGACTATGGTGTGCGCGCCAATATGGTCTTGCAAAGTCAGATAGAAGCCGCTGTGCTGCCCGAACCTTTTCTCAGCTATGCCCAAGGCCAAAAAGCCAAGTCGCTTTTTGTTGTGCCGCAGAGCGAGAGCAAAGAGGGATGCTTGATAGTTCAACCCAAAGCCCTGCAATCCAAACGTCGTGCTGCGCAGATAGCCCGCCTTGTGGAGGGGTACAACCTCGCTGTAGACCGCATCAATCGTGTGGGGCTGCAGGGCTGTGATACGCTTATCTCAAGGCTTTACCAAATCCCCGTAGAGACCCTCCAAAAGGCCAAACGTCCACGATACACCCACGCAGCTTTGCCGACCAGTCACGCACTGACCGCCTCGCGCACATTTCTTAGCGAGCGCGGTGTGAGGTTGGCCAATACGCTCTCGATGGACGACAGATTTGTCAAAACCAAATAGGACACCCGCCCTCCGTTTACCCACATGGATAAGAATACGTACCAGAATTTATTGCGCGATATTGATCAGAAGTACGAGCGCGAGAGCCTCTCGGGTGTGCTCACAGGCTTAGAAACGCTCGCAGGTTTGTTGCCCGTGAGCGATGCCGCGTCGCGCATTTTCGACATAAAAAGAGCGTACCAAGCGATGCTGAACTACTATCGTACGGGAGCAGAAGACAGCGACCGGCAGACCATGTATAGTCAGTTCCTACGCCAGTCGGACAGCGTGTGGTGGGAGTACGTGCGCCACTATTTGTTGCACCACTCCAACAGTGCCTATGCCGAGACCTATCGGGTGCTGGAGCAGATGAACAGCACCACGCTCGATGTCTATGCCCCACATGGTCAAGTGCACTCCGCGCGTACACAGTTTGAGCAAGTGTGGACATCAGATTTCTTTACCGACTCCGTGATGCGCCTATTTGAGGAGTTCTTCCGCGACGAGAGCCAGGACGATACGCTCAAACAGCTATTGGTCAGCGCGCTGACGCTCTCGGCCTTGGAAGTCTACGATGTACGCAAACTGCAACTGCTCATTCAGCTCTCGCGCCACGCACATACAGGAGTCAAGGCGCGTGCCATGATGGGCATGGTTTTTATCGTACTGACCCATCGTGTTCGTGTGCAGCGCGATGCGCCTATTTGTCAACTCATCCAAACCACCTACGACAACGATGTGGCACGCCAGGAATTGGTAGAATTGCAAATGCAGCTACTCATCAGCATGGAGACGCAAAAGATAGCCCAGACCCTCTCGCGCGATATCCTCCCCGAGATGCTGAGAAAGAACAGAGGCAAGATTCCTACCGACCCAGATGAACTCACACGCCTAAACGCTGAGATGGCCGAGTTAGGCCTCAATCCCGACTGGGAAAACGACAAACAGCGCTCGCAAGTAGGTAAGAAAATACGCCGACTCATCGAAATGCAGGAAAAAGGCGCGGATGTCTATATCTCGTCGTTTGCCATGCTCAAAGGGCGTTTCCCCTTCTTCAAGAGCGCGGCCAACTGGTTCATGCCCTATTCGCCCTCCAATCCAGAGATTGGCCTCAGCGGTTCGCGCAAGGAGATAGCCACATTCTTGGCCAAACACGGGTTGCTTTGCGACAGCGACAAGTACAGTATTTCCCTGCTTTTTACGCAGATGCCCGACGAGCAGTTTCAACTCATTGCTGCACAACTCCAAAGCATGATACCCGAAGAGTTCAAGGAGCAGAGCGTAGAGAATAGCCTGACCACCGTGATGCGCTGCAGCCTGCAAGACTTCTATCGGTTTGCTATGCTCTATCCCCATCGCGATGCGCGTCTCAACCCATTCTCAGCTTCGCTGCTCTTTGTCGATATAGCGCCTTTCAGTACGCTGATAGGGCAGGGCGAGATGCTGCAACAGATAGCGACATTTGCCTTTGAAGAAAAGAACTATACCATAGCCTATCCGCTCATAGAGCGTCTGCTCCGCGAGAAGCCCACTGCCCGATTGTGGCAGATGGCAGGCTATTGTCAGCAGTGTGTAGGCCACTACGAGGAAGCGGTGAAGGCCTATGACCGCAGCGGACTCTTTGGAGAACAAAGTGCTTGGACTATTCGCCAACTGGCAGCCTGTCATCGTGCGGCAGGACATTTTGCCGATGCACTGACCTACTACGACCAAATGGCACAGAGCCAGCCCGACGATGTGAAACTCCTCATTCGGCGTGCACAATGTCTCGAACAAATAGGGCGCGTGGAGGAAGCATTAGAGTTGCTGCACAAGGCAGACTACTTGGAAGAAATTCCCGCCGAGGGCGCACGTGAGCTCCTGCAGACCCTTTTCCATGCCTCACGTTTTGAAGCCGTCGTTCGACAAAGCCAGCGATTTGAAGCCAATGCGCTCGACGCACATCAGCGGCTCATCATCGCACATGCCACATGGCTCAGTGGCGATACCGCAGAGGCAGTGGCACGCTACAAAGGGGCATACGCTCGCATGGATGTAGCCCAGCGAGCAGCGCACAGTGCCGTAGAACTCCTCTTCGGGAAAGAACAGGATTTCTTGCTCCAAAATGGAAAAACGAAAGTGGACTTGCAAATAATGGCAGATGCTGTCTCAGAAATGCAAAAGTAGGAAAAGGAAATAATAAATTCCCTTGTGCTTTCAGTTGTTGTGCTTTATCTTTGCCCAATAACTGAAAGTATCTTTTTTTGAGTCTCCATGAAACCTATTTTTATAGCAGGCCCGTGTGTGATAGAGAGCCTCGAAGTACTCCAAGAAGTGGCCGAAGAACTTGTGCGTCTGCGTAGCAAATTGGGTATAACCATCTATTTCAAAGCCTCGTTTGACAAAGCCAATCGCACCTCGTTAAGCAGTTTTAGAGGGCCAGGACTGGAAAAAGGCTTACAGATGCTTTCGACCATCAAGGAGACCTACGCGCTCCCTATACTGACCGATATACACGAGAGCTATCAAGCTGCGCCAGTAGCGGAAGTGGCAGATGTGTTGCAAATCCCCGCCTTCCTGTGTCGCCAGACCGACCTCTTGGTAGCTGCAGCCCAGACAGGCAGAACGGTGAACATCAAGAAAGCGCAGTTCCTCTCGGGCGAAGATATGAAATATCCCGTAGAGAAAGCGCAGGCCGCAGGAGCTACAGACGTTTGGCTCACTGAGCGTGGCAATACGTTTGGGTACAACAATTTAGTGGTAGACTTTCGCAATCTTCCCCTCATGGCACAGTTCACGCCGCGTGTAGTGATGGATTGCACCCACTGTGTGCAACGCCCTGGAGCGGCAGGTGGAAAGACGGGCGGTGACAGACAGTATATTCCCGCTATGGCCAAAGCCGCGAAAGCCTTTGGAGCTAATGGATTCTTCTTTGAAACCCATCCGCAACCCGACCAAGCACTGAGCGACGGACCAAATATGTTGCCTCTGCACGAACTGGAAGCCGTAGTGACTTCGTTGTTATAAAAAATAAAGAAGGATTGCGCGCGAGAGAGGCGCGGCAAATCCTCTTCATCACCCTACAGAAAGACAGATATAATAAGACGATAAGCATACGATGAGCAAGTGGACAGACGTGGCTATACAATGCCTCAAGGATGAAGCCGAAGCCCTTTTGGGGCTTATTCCTCATATAGGAGCAAACTTCGACAAAGCCATAGAGATAATCCTCGCATGTAAGGGGAAAGTCATTGTTACAGGAGTGGGAAAGAGTGGTCAGATAGGTGCAAAGATAGCTGCGACTTTCAGCAGCACAGGTACACCGAGTTTCTTTGTAAATCCCTTAGACGTGTTTCATGGCGACCTTGGTGTAATAACCCCCGAGGATGTCGTCATCGCGATAAGCAATAGCGGACAGACCGACGAGTTGCTGCGCTTTGTGCCATACCTCATTCGTCATCACATTCCTATCATAGCCATTACGGGCAACGAACAGTCGCTGCTGGCGCAAAACAGTCAGGCTCATCTTTCGGCTGCCGTTTCCCACGAGGCCTGTCCGTTAGGCCTTGCACCCACAAGTAGTACCACAGCGACACTCGCATTGGGCGATGCATTGGCTTGCGCGCTGATAGAAGCTCGCGCCTTCAAAGAGGCTGATTTTGCACAGTTCCATCCTGGTGGTTCGTTGGGGCGTAGACTACTCACGAAGGCCGAAGACGTGATGCACCGAGAGCGCTTGCCCATCATTGCTCCCGACACACCGCTGGCCGAAACCTTGATTCACATGAGCGAAGGGCGCTTGGGGCTATGCGTGATTGTAGACAAGCAGAAGATTGTGGGCATTATCACAGATGGTGACCTGCGCAGAGCGTTGCAGGCTAATCACGATGCGTTCTTCACGCTCACCGCAGCCGACATCATGTCAAAGAATCCCAAGACGATCTCTCCCGAAACACGCATTGCTGAGGTAGAACAAGTCCTGAACACCAACAAGATACATGCCGTCATAGTGGCCAGTGCAGACAACGAAGTGCTGGGCATCGTAGATTCATTCAGCACATTGCTATAGCGCAAAGACGCTTTCGCAAGTCGCATTATGCCTATACTTTATTGCGAAACCCACTACACCAAACGTTCATGGCTATGCACTATACTTCGCTATAGTTCCTCCCGATACGCTATCTCTTTATGCTAAGAAAGATATACATACTCCTCATTGTCCTCCTCACCAGTCTGTCGCTCGGCGCTCAGGAACGCACCGACAGCTTGACCGTTGATATGCTCCGCAGAGACTTTGGTGTGACATTTACTACAGGAAACGCAGTACGCTTGTTTCATACAGGACAAGAGAAGTTTGATGATTTATTTCAGTCCGTTCGCAAAGCACGGCGAACGATACATTTAGAATACTTCAACTTCCGCAACGACAGTATTTCGTCTTTGCTTTTTGAACTTTTGGCTCAGAAAGCCTCAGAGGGTGTGAAAGTGCGCGCAGTCTTTGACGGATTTGGCAATTCATCGAACAATCGTCCCCTCAAGAGCCATCACCTGACCGCTTTGCGTCGTAGGGGAATCGATATAGTCGAGTTCGATCGCATCAAGTTTCCGTGGGTGAACCACGCACTCTATCGCGACCACCGCAAGATAGTGGTGATAGACGACAGTGTGGCCTACATCGGCGGTATGAATGTGGCCGACTACTATATCAAAGGCAAGCCCGAGTTTGGCGATTGGCGCGACATACACGTCTGTGTGGAGGGACCCGCGGTTGCGGAATTACAAAGTATCTTCACAGAGTTCTGGAATGCCGTGACCGACCAGCGTATAGACCTCGAAGAACCTTCGAAAGTCATCCCCCAAGTAAAGGGAGCCGTCGTGTCAGAGTTGCAACTCGATACAGCCTTCGTGCCACTGCCTACGATTGCTACCAATGCCATGATAGGTGTAGTGGATCGTGTACCCAATCAAACACCCAAGATTATTCGGCGCACTTTCCTCTCGCTCATCAACCATGCACAGACACAGATACAGTTCATCAATCCCTACTTTGCCCCAGGAGGAAAGATTATGCGCGCCTTGAAACGCGCCTTGAAACGTGGTGTCAACGTGCAAGTCATCGTGAGTGACAAGAGCGATATACCCGTGATGCCACGCGTTGTGGAACGCAATGTGTATCGATTGATGAAGCGTGGAGCCGAAGTATATATGTATACAGGCGGTTTTCATCATAGCAAGATTATGATGGTAGACAGCTGCGTGAGCTTCATAGGCTCGGCCAATCTCAATGCGCGCAGCCTACGCTACGACTATGAGTGCAACCTCTTAGTCTGCGACAGTGGTGCTACGCATGCCTTGCAGCGCGTATTTGAAGCCGACAAAACCCAACGGTGCTATCAACTCACACCCGAGGCTTGGCGCACATTCGGTCGTAGCCGAAAGTTTGCGGGCTGGTTCTATCAGTTCTTGACCCCATTCCTCTAATCTCGTAGCCTCGCGCACAAAGCAGTGTGCTTTTTACTCCATAATTATATATAAAGACAATAATAGCCCCTCATGATACGTGACAATTCTTTCTCGATACTCAAAGCCTTTGCAGTGATACTCCTGGTGCTGACGAGCTGTACGCCGTGGCCTGTGGTGAGTGACTTCGTGGGACTGGTGGCTATGCCCGCCTTCTTCCTCTGTGTAGGCTATTTCTTCAATACAGAGCATGTCAATCGCCCCGCAGAATATGTGGAACGTAGGGCGCGTCAACTCTATTTCCCTTTTTTGAAATGGGCTATAGCCCTGCTCTTGCTCCACAACCTTTGGTTTTATGTGGGCGTACTGAGCGAAACGCAAGGCACGGCTACGGCTGTGTCGCATCCCTATAGCTGGAACGAATTTAGTCAGCGGTTGTGGAGCGTACTCTTCAATATGTCGGGCTACGACGACCTGCTGTGTGAAACCTTCTGGGTCTTCCGCGCCATGCTCTTGGCGAACGTGGGGTTCTTGGTACTCTTCATCTTAGGACGTAAGATTTCACGCTTCGAGAATGACAAAGAAATAGGGTGGGCCATCTTCACGGTGAGTTTCTTAGCTGTGCTGTGGTTAGTGGTTGGCAAGCTGGTCGTAACGGGCGTGGCAGGTGGAGGCTATCGCGAACTCTTAGCCCTGTTCTTCATCTGCTGCGGTTTCTTGTTTCGTCAATATCGAGGAACTGTAGAGGTAGATTGGCGTACCTATCTGTTGTGCCTGTGTATATGGATACCTGTGGCATGGTTCTATCCCGTGTCAATGACAGCCCACACAGACTTGCTTCATTTCATAGCACTGCCTTTGCCCGCTTTTGCAGGGTTCATGCTCTTGTTAGGCCTGGCAGAATGGGTGGGACGATACAAGGGTATCGTCAACAAACTGTTGGTATACATTGGCGATAACTACCTGTGCGTGATAGCCTTCTATTTGTTGGCCTTCAAGTTTGTGAGCATGCTCAAAGTGGGCATCTACGGACTTTCTTGGAGTCAGATTGCTCAGCATCCTGTGGTCGAAGGTGGTCATTGGTGGGACGGCTTGTGGTTGTGCTACCTCGTTGTGGGTGTGGCATTCCCGTTGCTGGTGCGCTATTTCTATCTGAGACTGACCGAGGGACGCCGTTGGAGTTTCGGACGTTGGGGAGATTTGCTCTTTGACATGATATTGCTCGTGGGTGTCACGCTGCTCAAAATACTTCGTGGTATCACTTTAGGCATTTATCACTTCTTCCTAAACTTTTTCAGAGCTTTAGGAGAATTCTTGAAAGCCAGCAGCCCGAAGGACGAATAAGCGCGCGCTCAGTTCCCATAGCCTATAGTGAATGCTGTAGACAGGGACAGCAAGAAGTTAAAATGGAAGCCTATATGACAAAATCCATATATAAGACCTTGCTAATATCTAAAAAGCCAAACGCCATAAGCCTATTTGTCAAGCAAAAAACCTACATTTGCGCCTAAATATAGGATAAACACTTAGGCAGTGAGCGCCGTGAGGCCGCACCACGTTGCAAGTTAGCGTGTAAGAACAGTGTTATAGATTTTCCACTGCAAGATTTTAGAAATAGACATCTGCACATATTGCATTTGCTCTACTGAAGCATATTCACAGACTTATTGTACCACACTTCATTTATGGACGTACAGACCACACTTTTAGCCGTTTCGCCAATTGACGGACGCTATGCAGCCAAAACATCTCCACTTTCTGCGTTTTTTTCAGAGTATGCCCTTATACGCTATCGCGTACGGGTGGAAATCGAGTACTTCATTTGGCTCTCATCGTTGTCGTTGCCCCAACTGCCAGCCTTGACCGAAGAAGAGATACTGCAACTGCGTAGTGTGTACCAGCAGCTCACACCCGAGGATGCACAGCGTGTGAAGCAGACCGAGGCCGTGACCAACCATGATGTGAAGGCTGTGGAATACTATGTGAAGGAAGCACTTGTCGCTATACCCAGTCTGAAAGAGCGTTTAGAATTTGTACACTTCGGACTGACGAGCCAAGACATCAACAATACGGCTTTCCCCTTGATGATTAAGGAGGCACTTCAAGCGGTTTATATCCCTGCTGTGCAACGAATGGTAGATACACTCGACACCTTGGCACAGCAATGGAAAGAAATACCGATGTTGGCGCGTACACACGGTCAGCCAGCCTCACCTACTACACTTGGCAAGGAAATCAAAGTGTTTGCTTATCGTATTGAGCAACAACTCCAAGCCCTGCAGCAAATTCCTGCAACAGCTAAGTTCGGTGGTGCTACGGGTAATCTCAATGCGCACTGTGTGGCTTTCCCTCAGCAGGACTGGGCAACCCTTGCAGCACAATTTGTGGAGCAACATCTCACGCTCGAACGTGAACAATATACCACGCAGATTAGTAACTACGACCATTTGGCAGCCCTCTTCGATGGCATG
>JAFVCB010000082.1 GCA_017479555.1 Bacteroidaceae bacterium
ACATCACGTTCATTGTTACAAAGGACTGCCAGCTTGCTTGTAAGTACTGCTACTTGGTAGGGAAGAACACCAAGGAGCGGATGACGTTCGACGTGGCCAAGCAGGCCATTGACTATATCCTCAACCATGAGGACGAGATGCGCGAGGAAAGCGTGGTTTGGGACTTCATCGGCGGTGAGCCGTTCCTCGAGATAGACCTTATCGACAAGATTTGCGACTATCTGAAGACGGAAATGTTCCGCCGCAACCATCATTGGTTCAACTCCTACCGTTTCTCGTTCAGCACCAATGGCATCAACTATCACACAGAGAAGGTGCAGCGCTTTATCAAGAAGAACCGCGAGCACCTCAGCATAGGTATTACCATTGACGGCACACAGAAGAAGCACGACCTGAACCGCATCTACAAGACGGCAGAAATGGAGCGCGGCATCATGCCGAAACCCGAAGACGAACGTGGTTCATACGAGGATGTGGTGCGCAATATCCCGTTGTGGTTAGCGCAGTTTCCAGAAGGCGGCACGAAGGTAACCATCAGCTCTGCGGACATTCCTTATATCAAGCAGAGTGTGCTGCACCTCTACAGCCTTGGCATCCACGAAGTGAACATCAACTGCGTGTTCGAGGACGTATGGCAGGAGGGCGACGACAAGAAGTTTGAGGAGCAGCTCATGCAGCTGGCTGATGCCATCATCGACGGCGGCTATTATGAGGACTATGCCTGCTCGTTCTTCTCCGAACACATCGGTAAGCCGCTCGACCCGAAGCTGGAAAACCAAAACTGGTGCGGCGCGGGGCGGATGCTCAGTGTGGACGCGGCGGGCAACTTCTATCCCTGCACACGCTTTGCGGCCTATTCATTGCGCTCGAAAAAGCCTATCATCATCGGCAACGTGCGCGACGGCATAGACCAAAATAAATTGCGCCCATTCCTGACGCTCGACCGCCTCTCGCAAAGCCCGCAGAAGTGCATCGAATGCGAAGTGGCCAGCGGTTGCGCGTGGTGTCAGGGCGAGAATTACGATGCAGCAGAGACAAGTACCATCTATCAACGCGCTACGGCCATCTGCCTGATGCACAAAGCGCGCGTACGCGCCAACAACTACTATTGGAACAAGCTCTACCGCAAGTTGGAACTGGAAGGTATGCGTGAAGCGTACGAGAAGAACAAGCGCGAAGTGAAACCCGAAATTTGTTAAATACGACTATGCTGCAATATCTTGTAATTCTGTTAGACGATGCGGCCATATCGTATTGTCACTACTCCAAGTCTCACGCAAAAAGCCAACCTATTCCGCTTGACGTTTTGCGCAAGGGCATTCGCTTTGCCATGACGGAAAATCTGATGCTTCAGTTTGTCTATCCCGAGGGCGAGTTGCCCGAGAGCGTTCGCAAGGAGGTAGAGACCATCGACCACAGTAAAATCATGCCCGCCACATCGCCCTATGCGGCGGAAGCGGATGTATTGGTGTGCGGGTGGGACTCTCTGCCTCAGTCGGCAAACGTGCCTGTTGTGCTAAGAACAACGCTCGCGGATTTCTTAGCGCGCTATAAGGATATCTTCCCCCTGCTGAGTGTTGCACCTCGTTTGAACGTTGTATTCACGGATACAGAATCATTTGCGGACGAGGAAGTTTCTGTTTATAAGGAGAGCCTTTCTGCCCTTGCTGGGGAGTTGGAGCGGTTGTACGTAAACGAAAAATCGCCGCAGTTGAACTTACTGACCGACCGTATGATGCTCAAGGAAATGAACAACTGCGGCGCAGGCGATACAAATATCACGCTGGCACCAAATGGAAAGTTCTACGTCTGCCCAGCCTATTGTGGAACAGGGGAAGGCATTGGCAGCCTCGAATTGGGATTAAGCATTCCCAATAAGCAGCTGTACAAACTTGACCACGCACCCTTGTGCCGACATTGCGATGCCTACCACTGCAAACGCTGCGTGTGGCTCAGCGAGCGGCTGACGCTGGAGGTGAACACGCCCTCGCGGCAGCAGTGCGTCATGGCACACTTGGAACGCAACGCGGCGCGTGAGCTCTTAAGCAACATACGAAAGCACGGCATATTCCTTCCCGAAATGCCAGAGATAAAAGAAATTGATTACTTAGACCCCTTTGAAAAGCGAGACGAATGGCTATGACAAAGAAAATTGTAGGGCAGGTGACGCCCGAAGAGAAGAACGAGATTCAAACGCTCTTTGAACGCCGCAACGGATTGAACGAATTGGCGAAGATTGTAACCGCAGAGAACACAGAGCTTTACGACAAGCTCGTGCGCGACCTCGGCGAAACCGGCACGAAGTTCCAGCAATGGTGGGACCGCATGGCTGAGAAATACCAGTGGGAAAGCGTTGACGGCGGAAACTGGGAAATAAACTTCGATACCTGCGAAATCAGTTTGGTAGTATGATACAGCCTTTATTTATCGGAACGACGGAACTGCTCCTCATCAGCGGTGTAGCCCTCCTGCTTTTCGGCGGCAAGAAGCTGCCAGAAATGATGCGGGGTTTGGGAAAAGGTGTGAAGGAATTCAAAGAGGGCATGAACGAGATAACAAATCCCGAATCAACAGCCCCCAAGGAAAAAGATAATCCCAAAGACACCGAAGAAAAAGAAACGACAGCCCACAATGCCTGAAGAGACAACCTTGCTCACATTTGGCGGACACTTAGAGGTGCTCCGCCAAATGTTGTGGCGTGTACTGATTGTGATTATCGTATTGGCGGCAGGTGTTTTCTGTTTCAAAGATGCAACATTCTCTTTGCTGTTGGCACCCTCAGAGTGGAACTTTATCACCTATCGCTGGATAGAGCGCGCGGCCAACACAATGGGTTATGACTTTCATTTTGACCCTTGGCATGTGGATTTGATAGCCACCGATCTTTCTTCACAATTCATGACACACATTACAACTTCTCTGTATATCGGTGCGCTGATGGCTTCTCCGTATATTGTCTCCGAATTGTTTCACTTCGTCTCGCCTGCGCTCTATGAGAATGAAAAGAAATACTCTGTTCGAGTAGTTGTAACAGTATACGTTCTGTTCTTTTTGGGATTACTTTTAACCTATTTCGTGCTGTTTCCCATCTCGTTTCGTTTCCTTGGCACTTATAGTGTAGCAGAGCGTATACATAGCACCATCACGCTTGACTCGTATATTACAACCTTCCTCACGCTCTCACTCATGATGGGTGTAGTTTTCCAATTGCCTGTCGTTGCATTCATTCTCGCGAAAATGGGTGTGCTTACGGCTGAGATGTTGTCAAAATATCGCAAACAGGCTGTGCTTCTTATTATGATAGTTAGCGCTATCATTACACCACCTGATTTGATGACTCTCGTGCTGGTCTCCCTACCGCTCTACGTGCTCTATGAAGGGTGTATTTATGTGGTGAGATGGACTGGGCAAAAAGAAAGCACTGATTTCATGGAAAGCTAAGTTCATTGTTATTCTAACACTGCTAAAAAGCAGTACCTTCCTCAATATGATAGGAAAGGTACTGCTTTTCTTAATAGAGCTTAACTCTAATAAGTTCAAACTTGTTCCAGAACGATATTTATTAACCTGTAAGGTGAAGTATCATTTCACCGTTCGAGCTAATTAGCAAAAGGGCAAATACTATAGCTGTGCATCGCTCAGCGAGAAGGTGTTCCCTTGGTTCAAGTCTCCTGTTTGCAATCCCAGCTTGAGCCACTTCATACGTTGCGCACTGGTGCCATGCGTAAAACTCTCTGGCTGTGAATAGCCACGAGCTTTCTCCTGAAGATAGTTGTCGCCTATGACCTGCGCGCAGTTGATGGCCTCTTCGAGGTCTCCGTCCTCTAACGAACCAAACATCTTGTTTTCGTAGTAGCCCCACACGCCAGCATAGAAGTCGGCTTGAAGCTCTATGCGCACACTAATCTTGTTCGCACCCGTCTGATTCATTCGCTGCATCTGGGCATGAGCCTCGTCAAGAGTACCGAGCAGATGCTGCACATGATGGCCTACCTCGTGAGCGATGACGTATGCATAAGCGAAGTCACCGTCTGCGCCAAGCTGTTGTTTCATCGAAGAAAAGAACGAAAGGTCTATATAGAGTTTCTCGTCTGCACTGCAATAGAATGGTCCTACAGCCGAGGTTGCACCGCCACAAGCGGAATTTACGCTTCCCGTGAAGAGAACCATCTGCGGCGAGCGATAGGTCTTACCCATTTGTTTGAACACCTCGGTCCACACGTCTTCGGTACTGGCCAATACCTGACGTGAGAATTTTGCTAAGGCTTGTTCCTCTGCCGTAAACTCACGCTGTTCGGTCTGTGCATCGCCAGTGATTTGGCTAAGGTCTGCCTGCTGCAGCGTGTCAAGAGGATTACCGCCCATCATCCATGTGATAAGGGCTGCAATGATGATACCACCGATGCCCATGCCAGCCGTTTTGCCGCCACTGATTCTGCGTCGGTCGTCCACATTCGTACTTTCTCGTCGTCCGTCAAGTTTCATAGTGTTGATATTTTATTAGGATAGTTTCTGTGTTGTCCAATTGTCATCGCATGATTCCATCAGAGCGGATCAGCATCGAAAAAGATGGTCACCCGTCCATTCCCATTTAGCTCATTCAAGAGTCTGTCGCGGGCTGCAGAGAGTGTGCTGCGGACACTCGATGAGGAATAACTATTCGACACCTTGAGCGTCATCTGTCGTATAAACTGCCTCTGCACGCGTGCCACTACGGGACGATATGGTCCTAACAGGCTGTCGCCAAAGAAAGGGGACAGCAATTCACGAAAACGCTGTGCCGTAGCTTCTACCACTTTGTCGTCGCGATGTTTGAAGTATATGCTTATCAGCCGAACAAATGGAGGGTAGCTCAACATCCTGCGTTCTTCCATCTGCTGTTGGTAGAAAGCATCATAGTTTCCACTGACGACTTGATGAATAAGCGGTAAGTCGGGATGGCTGGTTTGTAGCACTACGCGACCGCGCTGTCCGCGCCGTCCTGCTCTTCCCGCCACCTGCGAGAGGAGTTGATAGGTGCGCTCGGCAGCCCTGAAGTCGGGCATAGCCAGTCCCTGGTCGGCATTTAGTATACCTACGAGGCTCACGCGCTCAAAGTCCAGCCCTTTGGTGACCATCTGTGTGCCGATGAGAATATCTATCTCGCCATTACTCAAGCTGTCGATGATTTTCTCGTAGGCTGACACAGCACGTGTGGAGTCTAAATCCATACGTGTCACACGCGCTTCGGGAAAGCGTTTCTTCACCTCCTCCTCAATCTTCTCTGTACCATAACCTATATCGCGCAGTTCGCTATCGTTGCACTGCGGGCACGACGCGGGTACGTCGTAGCTGCGTCCGCAGTAGTGACACACCAGTCGATGGGCTCGCGCATGATAGGTTAGCGACACATCGCATGCCTCGCAACGTGGTGTCCATCCGCATGTGCGACAGGTCAAGACTGGAGCGTATCCCCTGCGATTTTGGAACAGTATGATTTGTTTCCCCTGCGCGAGGGCACTACGCATTTCTTCTGTCAGACGTGGTGAGAGCGAGGTTTTCATCAATTTCTTACGACGCAGCGTAGCCACGTCCTCCACGATGACCTCGGGCAGGTTCACTCCTCCGAAACGTGTAGTCAGTTTGACAAGGGCATATTTGCCTGTTTCTGTATGATAGTAGGTTTCGACAGACGGTGTTGCCGTACCTAAGAGTACTTTTGCTCCTGTACGTCTGGCTAAAACGATGGCGGCATCGCGAGCATGATAGCGGGGTGCGGGGTCTTGCTGCTTGTAGCTCGTCTCGTGTTCCTCATCCACGATAATCAGTCCTAAGCGCTGAAAAGGCAGAAAGAGTGCACTGCGCACGCCTAAAATCAATGGATAGGGCGACTCTGACGCTTGCTTGAAATAGACTGAAGCACGGCGGGCATCTGTGAAGCGACTATGATATACACCCATTTGCTCACCAAACACACGTCCCAATCGCGTGGTAATCTGCGTGGTAAGTGCTATCTCTGGCAACATATATAGTACCTGCTCACCGCGCGCTATTGCCTCTTGGATGAGATGGATATAGACTTCGGTCTTGCCGCTCGACGTTACTCCTTGGAGCAGACAAACATCGTGCTGTTGTACGCCATCTGTACCCGCCCACGCATCCTTGATTTGCTGAAAGGCTACACATTGCGCACTGCTAAGTGGCTGCATCGCCCCAAGCTCTGCACTGACTGGTTTCAAGTAGAGTGCCTGCTGTCTGCGCGTCTCTGCTTTCTCTACGTCGCTGGTCTTTTTGAGCAGAGCGGGCAGGGCGGCTTTCATCACCTCGCCAGGCGTACACATATAGTAGCGCGCCATCCAGTTCCAAAAGTCTATTTGCTGCGCTGTAATTAGGGGAGACGTAGCGTCCAACTCCAATATATCTCGTAGCTCAAAGTCGGTAACTACGGTGTCGGCGGGTTGCAACTCTACGACAATGCCCGTATATTGTTTGCTCTTTCCTACTGGCACGACCACTCTGCTGCCTTTACGTATCGTACGCTCCATGGCTTCTGGCACGCTATAGGTCAGAGGCTTAGGCAGCGCAAGGGGCAAAAGGATATCGGCTAACAACGGCATAGAGGCACAATAGAGGAGAACGTCTACGACTATTCTATATAGGTGTAGCCATAGAGTCCCGAGCGATAGTTCGATATAAATTCTTTGCCTTCTTCGGGCGTGATACGCTGTTCTTTTACGGCTTTGGTCACCCACGTTTCGAGACGACGCACCAAACGCTTAGGATCGTACTGCACGTAGTCTAACAGGTCGGCCACGGTCTCACCGTCTATGGTCTTGTCTATGTGCCACCCTTCTTCGTCGACGGAGATATGCACGGCATTGGTGTCGCCAAATAGATTGTGCATATTACCCAGTATCTCTTGGTAAGCACCGACGAGGAACACGCCTATATAGTAGTGCTCGCGCTGGTTTATCTCGTGAAGCGGCAGGTAGGTTTTCTGCTGATCGTGATTGACGTAGGCATCAATCTTACCATCACTGTCGCAAGTGATGTCCTGTATCGTGGCATTGCGTGTGGGACGCTCGGAGAGGTGTGCCAAAGGCAGTATGGGGAATATCTGGTCGATACCCCACGCATCGGGCAGCGACTGGAAGAGCGAGAAGTTGCAGAAATACTTGTCGGCCATCAAACTGTCGAGCGCACGAAGTTCGTCAGGCACATGCTTCTGATGGTGAGAGAGTTCGTCCACTTCACGCGTGACGCTCCAGTACAGACTCTCTATCTGTGCACGCGTACGCAAGTCGATGATGCCGTGACGAAAGAGATCAAGGGCTTCGGCGCGTATATCTTCTGCATCGTGCCAGTCCTCAAGCATCGAGCGTGGAGAGAGTTTGTCCCATATCTCGGTGAGGTCTTTCACCAATTGATGAGCCGACTCATCGGGCTGAAAGTCTTGCGACATCTCGCTGAGCCGCACGCTCTCTATCACATCGAGTACCAATACGCTGTGGTGTGCTGTCAGAGAGCGTCCACCCTCGGTGATGATATTGGGATGAGGTATTTGGTTCTTGTCGGCAGCGTCAGCAAAGTTGTACACACAGTCGTTGACGTACTCTTGCACGGAGTAGTTCACACTGCTCTGCGAATTGCTGCTGCGCGTGCCATCGTAGTCCACGCCAAGTCCTCCGCCACAGTCTACAAATTCTACTTGCCAACCCATCTTGTGAAGCTGTACGTAGTACTGGGCAGCTTCGCGCAGGGCGGTATTGATGCGTCGTATCTTGGTGATTTGACTACCTATATGGAAATGTATCAGTCGCAAACAGTCGTGCAACTGATGCGCATCGAGCCAGTCGAGTGCTTGGAGCAGTTCACTACACGAAAGACCAAACTTGCTGGCATCTCCCCCACTCTCTTCCCATTTTCCCGAACCGCTGCTGGCCAGTTTGATACGTATGCCAAGGTTGGGGCGCACACCGATTTTCTCAGCGGCTTGAGCGATAATCTCCAGTTCGGGGAGTTTCTCTATGACCAAAAAGACGCGTTTACCCATCTTTTGCGCCAAGAGAGCCAATTCTATATAGTTGCGGTCTTTGTGTCCGTTACAGATGATGGGACTGTCGCTGTCCATATTGACACCTAAAACGGCGTGAAGCTCGGGTTTCGCACCACATTCCAGTCCTAAGTTATAGCGCGCACCATGGCTGATAATCTCTTCTACCACAGGGCGCATCTGATTGACCTTGATGGGGTATATGATGAAATGGTCGCCCGTGTAGCCGTATTCTTTCTTGGCTTTGGCAAAGCACGATGCGGTCATCTCGATACGATCGGCAAGGATGTCGGGGAAACGAAGCAATAGCGGTGCGGGCATATCTCGTTCTTCGAGTTCGCTCATCACTTCTTGGAGGTCTATCTGCACACCGCCGCGTTTGGGAGTGACACAGGCGTGTCCGTCCTTACTGATTCCAAAATAGCCTGCTCCCCAACCTTTCACGTTGTAAAGGTCTTCGGAGTCTTCTATGCGCCATTTCCTCATTGTCATTGTCTATGGTGTATTTCTGATTGTGTATATTGTACCCTGTGTTTAGCTTACTCTGGCGTAGGAACGAAGCAGCTATCTGCTCGTAGTATCTATCTCTGACCACAGCACTGCTCAATTAGTGCGGCTGCGAGTTCTTTGACTTTCGACCCGTCGCGCAACACATCTACTTGATGAATGAACTGTGCTTGCTGGTAGTAGGGTTCACGTTCTGCCAACTGGTTACAAACGTATTCTCGAAGTTCATCGCCCTGTTTGCCTTCAAGCAGAGGACGCTTGCCGCGTGCCATGGATAGATGGGTGAGAATGGTGTCGGGCTGCGCTTGGAGATAGACGGTTGTACCCACCGTGTTCAAGTAGGCCATATTGTCAAAGAAACAAGGTGTGCCTCCACCTAACGAGAGTACGATGTCTTCGAACTCTGCCACTTCGTGGAGCATACGACGCTCAAGGTCGCGAAAGTATGCTTCGCCATCCTCAGCGAAGATTTGCGAGACGCGCTTACGAAATCGTTCTTCGATATACCAGTCTAAATCGTAAAATCTTCGGTTTGTCTGCTTAGCTATTTCGCGGCCTATGGTGGTTTTGCCCACACACATATAGCCTACAAGGATGAGTGCTCTCACTTCTTTGCCCGTTTTTTGGTACGTTTGGGAGCGTTGGCCTGCTCTTTAATGATTTCGCGACATTCCTCGAGTGTGAGTGTTGCGGCTTTGGCATGCAACGTCTTAGGGATACGATAGTTCTCTCCGTTGTAGGCGATGTAGGGTCCCCAGCGACCTTTGAGAATTTCGAGCGCTGGTTCTTCAGCAAACTGCTTGAGATGCTTTTCTTGCTCAGCGCGTTTCTTGTCTTCTATGAGGTCTATGGCTTCGTCGAGCGTGATAGACAGTGGGTCTGTGCCTTTAGGGATGGACACAAAGAGTGTGCCGTACTTGATATAGGGTCCGAAGCGTCCCTCTGCAGCTACAATCTCTTTCTCTTCGTATTGTCCTATGGTGCGTGGCAAGCGGAAGAGTTCGAGCGCGTCGGTCAAGGTGATGGTCTGCATGCTCTGCGTATTCTTCAGCGTAGCAAAACGCGGCTTCTCGGCCTCACCTGCTACACCGATTTGCACCATCGGGCCGAAACGACCGATGCGCACGCTCACAGGACGACCCGAAGCGGGGTCCACACCGAGCACACGCTCACCCACATGATGCTCACTGCGCTCGTCTAATGTCTTTTCTACCTGCGGCTCAAAGTCGGCATAGAAACGCTGCATGAGTTCTGTCCAGTTGGCTTTGCCATCGGCCACAGCGTCAAACTCTTTTTCGACGTCTGCCGTGAAGTTGTAGTCAAGGATGCTGGGGAAATGGGTGAGCAAAAAGTCGTTGACGATGAG
This sequence comes from Bacteroidaceae bacterium, assembly GCA_017479555.1. Taxonomy (GTDB): domain Bacteria; phylum Bacteroidota; class Bacteroidia; order Bacteroidales; family Bacteroidaceae; genus Alloprevotella. Next base: position 9,906 of record JAFVCB010000082.1, read on the forward strand.
TCCCAAATCTGTGGGAATGAGACGACCGCGCTCGCCACCAAATTTCTCCTGGTTTATCTTTGCTTTAATCTTTCCGCCTTTCTCGAGCGTAAGGGTTTGCACGCTTCTGACGCCTGCGTCTTTCTCTCCTCGCGCCACGTATTCACGCGCCTGTATCGTGCTGATGGTGGGCGCATAGGTTGACGGACGACCGATGCCTAACTCCTCTAACTTGCGCACCAGCGTGGCCTCGTTGTAGCGAACTGGGGGCTGACTGTAGCGTTCAGTAGCTACAATTACATCGCGTTCCAATGCCTCGCCCTCATGCGTGTGAGGCAACGTATGCACATCAACGGCCTCATCGTCTGCCTCGGCGTGAGCCTCTTTCTCTTCATGATAGACATGGAGAAAACCGTCAAAGATAATCACCTCGCCCTGTGCCACAAATAAGCCATCAAGTCCCGAACCTGCGATATTGATAATGGTTCGCTCCAACTGTGCATCGGCCATTTGGCAAGCCAAGGTGCGTTTACGGATGAGGTCGTACAGTCTGCGCTCTTGGGCATTAGCACCCGCTTTTTCTTTGTCTATATAGGTAGGACGTATGGCTTCGTGAGCCTCCTGCGCCCCTTTTGTTCCTGTTCGATACTGGCGTACTTTGTGATAGTCTTTTCCTAAAGTCTCCTCGATGAGTGCTCCTGTTGTATTGATACAGAGTGAGGACAGGTTCGTACTGTCTGTACGCATATAGGTGATGTGTCCAGCCTCGTAGAGGGATTGTGCCAAGCGCATGGTTTGACTCACGGGCATGCCGAGCCTCCGCGCGGCTTCCTGCTGCAACGTACTGGTAGTAAAGGGAGGCGCGGGGGTGCGCTTCAAGGGTTTCTTCTGTATCTCGCTCACACTGAAGTGCGCCGCTTGGCATAGCTCCAAGAAAGCCTCGGCATCGGCACGTGTCGCAAAACGCTTGTTGTACGTAGCGCGCAGTTCCCCACCCTCTTCGGTGATAAAAGTGGCTGTGACACGATAGGACGTTTCGGTTTGGAATGCCTCTATCTCGCGCTCGCGCTCCACCACCAAGCGCACGGCCACACTCTGCACACGTCCTGCACTGAGACCACGACGCACCTTGCGCCACAGCACTGGAGAGAGTTTGAAACCGACTATACGATCCAGCACTCGACGCGCTTGCTGCGCATCAACGAGTGCGAGGTCGATAGACCGCGGATGAGCGATAGCATGCTCAATGGCTGGCTTAGTGATTTCATGAAACACGATACGATCTTGCGCCTGCAAGTCAAGTCCTAAGACCTCTGCCAAGTGCCATGATATGGCCTCTCCTTCGCGGTCTTCATCGGAAGCCAACCATACCTTGTCGGCTTTCTTGGCTGCCGTGCGTAGGCTACTCACGATGGACTCTTTCTCAGCGGGTATTTCATATTCGGGTTGAAACGTTTGTAGGTCAATACCGAAATTCTTTTTCTTCAAGTCACGAATGTGTCCTTTCGATGAGAGTACGGTGAAATCCTTACCTAAGAAACGTTCTATGGTCTTAGCCTTGGCTGGAGACTCTACGATGACTAAGTTCTTTGGCATGCTTGATGCTTATAAATATAATATGGTGTATTTAGCGGCTGCAAAATTATAACACGAAAGGCACGCAAAGCAAGATTTGCACAAACTTTTTGCTATTTCGTGGACGAAAGCCACTTTTTTGTAAGTCGAAGATAAAGGGGAATATCATGATTGGCCGAGAAATAGAGCTTATGGAATGAAATGAGCGCCTTTGCCCACATAGTTATGTCGCAATGGCGCTGCTAAATAACCACAGCATAGTAGCATTCGCGCAACCTTCTCCATAGCGTAAGCTCTCTCCTGATTTCGGCATCGTTTTCGTATGCTGAGCCGATAGGGTCATTAAGTGATGTACATTCGTACTCCTACTTATATGTCCTGTTCTTGAAAAGATTTTCATCATTTATGGACTGGTCAAAGTCCTTTCATAGAGGCGAAGAGTTGCTCATCTACATCCCTACGTTGGGTTTTATCCTTACACATAGCTATCTGCTGAAAGTGCTGCACCTTACTTCGCTGCTACAAATCCTATGAGCGAAAGCAAGGCGCAGAGGAACACCACACGGG
>JAFVCB010000083.1 GCA_017479555.1 Bacteroidaceae bacterium
GCGCTCTTGGAGACGCGGATGGGCTTTGGCCGTCCGGTGCTGCCCGAGGTGTGGAGCACGAGTGTGGGTGTGGCATCGTGCCACTGCGTGGAAAATTCGGCTATCTGCCGCTCGAAGTCGTTCATGGCTTGTACCAGAGTTTGTCGCCTTGTAGTTGGAGCTGTGGACACGGGATGTTGTCTACAAAGAGTTGGCCTGTGCCTAAGCCTTGGTAGGTTTGCGTGGGGTGCGCGGTGGATGATGGTTGGCGCGATTCGGTATGTAGGAGATGGGCTGTCCACTGGGCGATGGCATTGAGTCCCACATTGCTCTCAAGAGCACTGGTCACCCAGTAGCCTATGCCGCGTTCGCGTGCCAACGCTATCCATTCTTCGCAGCCCGAAAAACCGCCGTGGAGCGTGGGTTTGAGAACCAAGTAGGCAGGACGTATGGTATCGAGCATGGCTGCCTTGGCTTCGCGCGAATACAGACCGATGAGTTCCTCGTCGAGCGCTATGGGTATGGGCGACGTGGCACAAAGGTGCGCCATTTGCTGCCAATGACCCGCGCGTATGGGTTGCTCAATGCTGTGAATGCCTAAGGCTTGGAGTTGTTGCAACTTGGAGGGTGCTTCGGCAGGTGTGAATGCGCCGTTGGCATCTACGCGGAGCTGTATGTCTTCGTCGTGACAGAGGGCGCGCGCTTCGCGGAGCAGGGCGAGTTCGTCTGCGAAGTCGATGGCCCCAATCTTGAACTTGATACACATAAATCCCTGGTCGATCTTCTCTTGTAGGCGCTGGCGCATGGTGGCTCGGTCGCCCATCCAGATGAGCCCATTGATGGCAATCGGCGATTGGCCCTGGGTGAAAGAAGACTTGAAGAGGACATCCATGCCTCGGGCATGAGCCTCGGCGGAGAGGAAGGCCATCTCGATGCCAGTGCGTATGGAAGGCACGGTGCGCAGGGCATTGGCGGGCAGCGAGCCACGGCGGGCTACGGCCTCGCAGATGGCCTGCAGGTGGTCGGCATACAGGCTCGTATAGTCGGGACTCAGGTCGTAGAGGGGTGCGCACTCCCCTACTCCACAAAAGGCGGGATTGTCCGCATCGTGGAGGTGGACAAGGAAGAGTCGGCGCGTATGGTACACCCCGCGCGATGTGCCTGCGGCAAACTTGAAGGTCAGCTCGCGGGGTTCGATACGAAAGGAAAGGGACATCGTATGTATGTGTTTTTGGTTGGCTTGGTGAAATGCTTTCCTACTTGCATCGTTGCGATGCTCTGCAAAGGTAGGAATAATCGGCGGGGCAGTGGCAGCGCGCGCGGGCTTTTTTGATGGCTACAGATAGGTCAGAGGCTCGCGCGGGATGTTGCGAGGTGCTCGAAGCACGGACTTTGGGGAGCAAATAAACGCTACGGTAGGCTCGATATGGGCTATACAAAGATGCGCCGCAGCACGTAGACTGCGACGCATCTTAGGTTGAATAGAGGAGTTTATGTAGTCCGAAAGACTACCAGCGGACGGCAGCGCCAAAGAGTACCAAGCAGCCCGGCTGGGGTACACCAGCCACATCGACATAGCGGCGGGCGGTGATGTTCTCGAGCGTTGCGGTGAGAGAGACACGGCCTATCGCGCGCTGCAACTTGGCATCGAGGAGGACGTAGGTGCCGTATTTCTTCAGTCTATCTGTAGGTATCGTGCCGTCGTACACAAGATAGTTGCCAGCACGATTGTTCAGGCGCATCGTCCAGTGGGCTTCTATGCCAAAGGGCAACGCATGTGCGAGCGTGACGACAAGCTTGTGGCGGAGGTAGTTCATGGTGTAGTTGGAACGAAATACATCCGCGTCGTCCTTGCGTTGCTGATTGAGCCAAGCGTAGGTGGCTGTGAGACGTAGCAGTGGGGACGATGGACCGATGAGCCTACGAAGGTCGGCTTCTCCACTCACCGCGAAGCCCATCGCACGGAGCTTATAGGCCGCCGCATGATAGACATCGTCTGGGCTGTACATCACCCAGTCGATCATGTCGCGGCCTCTGCTGTAGTGCGCCTTAGCAGAGAGGGTGATGCCGTCGCCCGCCCAGTTGGCACCGATACGCCACTGCGTATTGCGCTCGGGGCGCAAGCCGACGTTGCCTTCCTGTGTGGGTGAACGATACCACAACTCAGTGAACGAGGGCAAGCGCAGGGACTGATTCCAAGATGCGAAGATGGTCCATCGCTGCGTGGGATGCCACGATGCGTCTATGCCTGGGAAGAGTCTGAAACGATGGTCTAAAGCGCTATTTCGCTCGGCAAGTAAGCCCAACGAGAGCGTCACGTGAGAGAGCAGAATATTGTGTTCGGCATAAATGTCAAGGTTGGTGCGCTGCGCCGACTTGGTGTAGTAGATGCCGTCTTGGCCGGGTATGCGCACCCACTGTGTTTCGGGCATCGGGTTACCCAAGTTGCCGCTAAGCAGGTTCTCGCTGCGCATCTCCACACCCAATGCGGTGCGCCCCAAACTCCACGAGCCGAAACCGTTGAGTCCCAGGGTGTACACGTCGGTGCAGTTGAAATTCTCCGCCGTATGCGTGCCACGTATCCACTGATAGTGGTCTGTGCTGCGCGTCCACGCAAATGAGGGCGCGAGGGTCACACGTCCCTTGGTCTGCGCACTGAGCGTCACCAATGTACGACGCGTAGCCTCCCACTGCTGATTGTTGGCGGGGCTATAGAAAGTGTTGGCGCCAAAGTCGTCGGCCACATGGCCTGCCTGGGCTTGCACGCGGAGGGCAGCGTCTTCGTAGTTGCCTTGCCAAAAGACATTGCCGCCCTTGAAGTCACCATTGCGCACCACACCATCGCTTCTGCGCACAGCCGCCGAGAGGGAGCTGTGCCAGTGGCTGCCAAAGGTCTGCGCATGGCGTGCCTGTGCCATCACTGTGCCGTAACTACCTGCCTGCACCGAAGCTTGACCGCCATTGTCGTGCGAGCGGGTGATGATGTTTATAGCTCCACTGAAAGCCCCGCTGCCAAATAGACGCGAGGCTGCGCCGTCAAGTACCTCGATGCGCTCTATGTCGTCGAGCGTGAAAGGGAATTGAGCTACGTTGTGCCCCGTTTGTGCATTGAGATACGAGATGCCATTGATGAGCAGGGCGGTTTGGTCGAAAGTACCCCCATCAATGCTGATGTCTTGCTGGATGCCAAAAGCACCACGCTGACGCACATCAATGGGGGCTACAAGTTTGAAAACGTCGCTGACAACGGTGACACCCGCCGCCGCAATGTCGTCTCGCGTCAGCGTGGTCACCTGTCGTGCCGCTTGCTGTGCGGCCAAAGGAACACGTGTACCCGATACGAGTGCCTCGGAAAGCGGCACGGTGTCGGTCAGCACGGGTGCGTCATCGTCGGTCGTGGTGAAGAGATGGGCTGAAGCTGCTTGTAGGCGCGGCGTGGCACTGATCAGCGTACCCGCAGTGAGGACACCGATGCGCACCTCACGACCCAAAGCGGCAAACAAAGCCCAACCCTTACGCCGAAAGCGATGAAAGGTCAGCACCGTGCGTGTTCTTGTTGAGTAGGTGAACATAATAGAATAATGTATAAAGAATGAATAAAAACAAAGGCTGTGGCATAGACTCTACTCTACGCCACACTCCTTCTATCGGCGTTGTGTCTATGCGGCTCGCAGGTACGGGGTAAGCCCTCCGATGTTTGCCTGTGGAGTCGCAATGTCACTAATAGCTGCGTGCTATGATGGCTCGGCAAACGGCTGGTTTGCCACTGACCATATCTATGCCAGGGTTGCTCTGGTCTGAATCAAATGGGATGCAACGCACGGTGGCCTGCGTGTCTTCCTTGATGCGTGCCTCGGTCTCGGCTGTACCGTCCCAGGGGCAAAGAAAGAAACCACCGTCCTTCACACGTTCCTTGAATTCCTCGTAGTTGTCGCAGGGGAAGATGTGTGCATCAAGGAAAGTCTTGGCTTTAGCAAATATGTTTTGCTGAATGTCGCTCAGTAGCTTTTCTACATAGTCTTCTATGCCTTCGAGGGCTACGGTCTCTTTCTCCAGCGTATCGCGGCGCATCACTTCTATAGTGCCATTCTGCAAATCGCGTCCGCCCATAACCAAACGCACGGGTACACCCTTGAGTTCGTAGTCTGCGAACTTGAAGCCAGGACGTTTGTTGTCGGCGTTGTCGTATTTCACACTGATGCCCCGCTCTCGCAGGCGAGCAGATAGCGCTCCGAGTTTCTCGTCAAAGGCTGCGAGCTCGGCATCGCCCTTGAAGATGGGGACGATGACAACTTGGATGGGAGCCAAGTTGGGCGGGAGTACCAGACCGTTGTCGTCGCTGTGGGTCATTATCAGTGCGCCCATCAGTCGAGTAGAAACGCCCCAAGACGTGGCCCATGCGTAGTCCAGTTTGTTCTCCTTATCTACAAACTGCACGTCGAAAGCACGTCCGAAGTTCTGACCAAGAAAGTGGCTCGTTCCACTCTGCAAGGCCTTGCCGTCTTGCATCATAGCCTCGATGGTATAGGTATCGAGCGCGCCAGCAAAGCGTTCGGTCTCGCTCTTCACACCTACTACGAGAGGTATAGCCATCTCCTTTTCCACAAAGTCGGCGTAGAGACGTATCATCTGCTTGGCGCGATCCTCAGCCTCCTGACGAGTAGCATGGGCGGTGTGACCTTCCTGCCAAAGAAACTCACTGGTACGCAGGAAAAGGCGCGTACGCATCTCCCATCGCATCACATTGCACCATTGGTTGCACAACAAAGGAAGGTCGCGCCACGAGTGTATCCACTTGCGATACGTGTTCCATATTGTCGTCTCGCTGGTAGGGCGAATGATGAGTTCTTCCTCCAAGCGCGCCTCGGGGTCAACCACTACACCAGAGCCGTCAGAAGCATTCTTCAATCGATAGTGCGTCACTACGGCACACTCCTTAGCAAATCCCTCCACGTGGTCGGCCTCTTTGGAAAGAAACGACTTGGGGATAAGCATTGGGAAATACACGTTCTGCACACCTGTAGCCTTGAATCGCTGGTCAAGCGATTGTTGTATCTTTTCCCAAATGGCATATCCATAAGGCTTGATGACCATACAGCCGCGCACATCACTCTGTTCAGCCAAGTCGGCCTTCACAACCAGTTCATTATACCATGCGGA
>JAFVCB010000084.1 GCA_017479555.1 Bacteroidaceae bacterium
AAGGTGAAAGCCTCGTCTACGAAGTCCGCCATCTCCTGCACGCTGTAGGGGGCAAGCACGATGAGGTTGTAATCGCCATTGCCGCCACCGCGTGTGCTTTGGTTGTAGTCGCCCTGCGAGGGCTGTATCGTACCCAGCCCAGGACCTCCGCGCTGCACATTGACAATCAGCCCAGGCACCTCAGCACCTGCCATATACGCGATGCCCTCCTGCATGAGTGCTACGCCAGGACTGCTACTGCTGGTCATCACACGTTTGCCCGTGCCACCACCGCCGTAGAGCATGTTGATGCTGGCTACTTCGCTTTCGGCTTGTACGACTATCATGCCCGTCGTCTCCCACGGTTTCTCTGCAGCTAAGGTTTCAAGTACTTCGCTCTGTGGGGTGATGGGGTATCCGAAATATCCGTCGCATCCGCAACGTATTGCGGCATGGGCTATGGCCTCATTGCCTTTGAGCAATACGACTTCGGGTTCTTGATTCATATCGTTGGAATTGTTGTTTTTACGAGTATATATAAATAAGGTATGGCGTTACCGAAACTTCTGCGTTTAGCCATCAGCGTGAAGTGAGGTTCACTACAAATTCGTCCTGGCAGCAAAAGTGTGGCAGAACAAACTATTCCACCTTGGCTCTGTATACGCTGATGCAGCCATCGGGACAAACCCATGCGCACGATGCGCAACCGATGCAGGCGTTGCCCGTGTCCTGACAGTAGGCATACCCCTTGTGGTTCACTGCTCCTTGGGTCAGACTTAGCGTATGTGTGGGGCAGGCCACGACACATAGGTTGCAACCCTTGCAGCGTTCGGTGTTTATGACAACGGCACCTTTAATTTTGCTCATATTTTGATATATAATAAAAAGGTATAGACAACTAAGGATTGATCATGTCCGTATTGCGAAAAGCGTAGATATCCTCCAACATCTCCTTGGCATGTACAGCGGGAGACTGCGGGTCGAGCCTTTCGGACTGCATGAAAGCGGTCATAGCCTGACTGTATTCACCCATACGGGCGCAGGCCAAACCATAAAGATAGAAGAGAGTGGCATTTTGGGATACACGGAGTGCTTCGGCAGCTAATTCCTTGGCATGTGCTGCGTGGTGTGCGTCAAGAAGCGTGCGAATCTCGCCATACGTGTTCGCTGTATCCATCATTGTTTTGTGTATCGTTCATGCAAAAGTACAGCAAACTCGTTATCGCAGGCCAAAACCGCCTATATTTGTGCTACTTAGCGCGATACTCAGACGTGAAATGGCGCGAAAACATCGCCGTAGTTTGTTGAAAAACAATCGTTTTGCGCGATTGCTCAATTTCTGTTGCGCTTGCAACTAATACGTCTTTTGTCTCCCTAATAAATAATAAGGAGTTCTATGGTATCAACTCAAAGTTCATTTCAGTAGGCAAGTATTCCCACTTTCTTCTAACCGCTCTGCGTATATAATTGGTGCCTAACGTTTTGAGCAGTAGTGCGCGGTTGGGCTGCAGCGTGACGCGCACCTCCTGTGTGTCCGCTCCCGAGTCGTTGCTTAGGCGCAACGTCCATACGCCCTCCTCGCGACGTTTGAACGAGGTGAGAAACCATGTGTCGCTGATATTCCCCCGCATATACCCATTGACAGGACCTAAAAACTCGTAGCGTGGCACCATGAGCGCTTCTTCTTGGAGGTTAAGATAGAGGTGCACGCCCTGCTCGCGACAGAACCAATGTCCTTGTAGCGTGTCGGTCTGCGCTGCGAGCGATAGAGCGAATAGGGGAGTGAGTAGTAGAGCGAATAGACGTTTCATGCTGTGTTTCGTTTTGAAGCAAAATTGCTTATTGTTTTAAGCAACAATGCCGAGTTTTAAGAACAACCTGCTAATTGTTTTAAGCAAACTTGCCGATTGTTTCTAACCTAATCATCCGATTGTTGTCAACCCAATAAGCCGATTGCAGTTTATCTCCCAAACAACTGATTTGTGTATAAACTTCAATCTATGCTTTGCTTGGGCTCTTTGACGATGGATGGTGTACCAATTAGTCCTGTTGTTCTTCTGTTCCTACACGAAGGATAACCGTCGTTGCCCCCAGCGTGATGACAGTGCCGTCCTCTATGCGCCGGCGTTCGCGGTCGCCAAGAATTTCTGTACCGACAAATGTACCCGTGCCGCTCGGCGCATCGCTAAGGGTGAAGAGCAGTTCGCCGCGCTTGTTTGCCGATACTTCTATGCGACAATGGAGCGTGTCCATGCTGGGGTCTACGGTCTTGATGGGGCAGTTGATATTGCTGCCCCGTACGTAGCGTCCCACCACGTTTGTGCCTTTATGGAGCGGTATGACCTGCTGGAGATGAAAAGCATTTTCTACCACCAAGAGCGAACCCACAACGGGCTCTTCTTCCTCCTTGGGCGCATCTTGGCGCGAGGGTAGACGTATCTTGAATTGCTTGCGACATTCGGGACATTCAAAGACCAAACTCGAGCCTGGCTCGTAGCGTTCGGGTTCAAAGAGTATAGAAGTGTCACATTTGGGACAGCGTATTTTCTTCATGTTATATAAGGTGTTGCAATAGTTGCGATTATTTATCGGTTCAGCCAACGACGTATGGGGCGGTCGTAGAGATGGAATGCCGCGTATGCCAGTGCGATGCTCAGCACAAAGACGATGCCCATCATCACGCAGGAGTCTGCGAAATGCGCTATGGGTACGAGCGAACCCGAGAAACCGATGTGCGCATAGAAATAGTACATCAGCGGATAGTGTACCGCATAGAGCGGGTACGACAAGTCGCCGAGCCTACCGAGATGGCGCAGGGCTTGTGGCTGCAAATGGGCGGCTGATGCACCCATCCATACCACAAACGGAAAAACCACTATCACGCAGAGTGCATCGTATAGCCCGCTCATCCACATCGGCATGTGTCCTAAGAGCAGGGGGAAAGTGGCTACGAAGAGGAGCGTCAGCGTTGATGGCCAAAAGGTAGACTGCAGTTTGAGCGGCTTGAACTTGCGTGCCATGAGCATACCTATGCTGTAGGGCAAGAGCATACGGAGCATGCCGTACCAGAAACCGCCCTCGGCCATGGTCCATCCCACACCGAGATAACCCTCATGCACCGAGAGTGCTATGATGCCCCCCGAGAGTAGCAGTACGAGCCCTGCTAACCAGCGTGTGGGCAAGAAACGTAGCAATAGGGCATAGCATACGTTGCCTAAGTATTCAAAGAAGAGCGACCAGTTCGGGCCGTTGAGGGGAAACATCTCGCCGTTCCCACGCACATCGAGCGAACTGTCGCTGCTGAGCGGACACATCAACAGGTTCAGCACCAAGGCACACAGTACGGTGGAGAGCGGCACGGCTATCCCCGTCCATTTGGTAGCACCTTGGAGCAGAAAAGCCACGACACCAATCACAGCCCCCAATACCACCATGGGGTGGAGGCGTATCAATCGACGACGGGCAAATTGCCATGTGGTGAGCCCCGATGACCAACGGTCGTCGTAGGCGTACCCGATGACAAAGCCTGAAAGCACGAAGAAGAAGTCCACCGCCAAGTATCCGCGCGGCATGGGCGACCAGTCGTAGCATTCAAACAAATGATAAACCACCACAATCAAGGCCGCCACCCCTCGAAGTCCGTCGAGGAGTACAAAGTGAGGCTTGTTCGTGAAAGTAGAAGACATACCTAAATGAGTACTTGACATCGCGCTGCCTATTGTTGTCCTATCAATATCGCGTTGCGGCTTCGAGGCATTCAGCCACAACCTGAGCCACGGCCTCAAGCCCCTTAGCGTCTACCTCATCGAAGGTGGAAAGTTCGGTGCTGTCAATGTCTAAAACGCCCAACACCTCTCCCGTCGTTGCGGTGAGCGGTACAACGATTTCGGAACGCGAGCGACTGCTGCAAGCGATGTGTCCTGAGAAGCGTTCCACATCGGGCACCACGATGGTGCGACGCTGCTGGTAGGCTGTGCCACAAACCCCTTTGCCCGCTGGAATCCGCGTGCAGGCTACAGGTCCTTGAAACGGCCCTAAGTGCAGTGCCTCACCGCGCCATAGATAGAAGCCAGTCCACCACGTGCCGAGTGCTTCGTGGATGACTGCCGCTACGTTGGCTAACAGGGCTATGCCGTCGTCCTCGTCCTTGGCGAGCGCCCGCACTTGGGCGAGCAACTGGGTGTATGTGTCGTGCTTGTTCTCCATTGCGTCTACGCTTGATGAATACGGTAATGGGTTAAGGCACTACAAAAGTAAAGTGAGCATTTGAGTTGGCGCGCTTTTTGAACAAAAATATTTGTTGCATTTGCAATTGTTTCGTATTTTAGCGGCCTAATAACGCTAAAACTAATACAGCCATGTCAGACCTTATTATTATCGGTGCAGGCCCAGGCGGATACGAGACCGCCGTACGCGCCGCTTCCTTAGGACTTTCTACCACCATCGTAGAGGCTCACAAGCCCGGTGGAACTTGCTTGAATGTGGGATGTATTCCTACCAAATGCCTTTGTCGCAGTGCCGAACTGCTTGCTGAGGTGCGCGAGGCTGCTGCCTTCGGCATCGAGGTGTCGCAGGTGGGGTTCAGCTTGCCAACCGCCGTGGCGCGCAAAGATGAGGTAGTCGACCGCTTGGTGCAGGGCGTGCAGACCTTGCTCGCTGCGCCTGGTATCACCTATGTGGAGGGAACTGCCCAGCTCAATGCCAATGGTGGCGTAGACGTGACGCACACCGACGGCTCTCGCGAGACGCTGACGGCGAGCCATATCATCATCGCTACGGGCAGCGAAACCAAGTTCTTGCCCATCCCTGGCGCGCACAGCCGCGACGTAGTGACGAGTACCGAACTCTTGTCGCTCACTACGCTGCCCAAGCGACTTTGCGTGATAGGTGGCGGTGTGATAGGCATGGAGTTTGCCAGCATCTTCAACGCTTTCGGCAGCGAGGTGAGTGTGGTGGAATATTGCAAGGAGATTCTTCCTGCCATCGACAAGGACATTGCCAAACGCCTGCGTACCTCGATGAAGAAACGCGGCGTGGACTTTCACGTGGGCGCAGCCGTCACAGCCATCGAGGAACTCGAGCAGGGCAGTGCTGTGGTCTTCACCGAGAAAGGTCGTGAACAGCGCATCGAGGCCGATGTGGTGCTGATGGCTGTGGGACGTGCGCCCCGTGTGAACAATCTCGGGCTCAATGAAGCGGGCATCGCCTATAGCCCGCGTGGTATACAGGTGAACGAGGACATGCAGACCAGTGTACCGAACGTTTATGCCATTGGCGACGTGAATGGCCTTTGCCCGTTGGCACATGCGGCCACTTTCCAAGGCTATCGTGCCCTGCACCACCTCACGGGGAGCGATGCGCTCACTGCCGACCTCTCGCTCGTGCCTGCTGCGGTCTTCACCGTACCCGAGGTGGGCACCGTGGGACGCAGCGAGGACGAACTCAAAGCGGCTGGCATAGCCTACCATGTGGGCAAAGCGTTCTATCGCGCAAACGGTAAGTCGCTCGCTATGGGTAGCGACGAGGGTATGGTGAAACTCCTCAGCGACGAGGCGGGCGTCATCTTGGGTTGCCAAGTGCTTGGCGCGCACGCTGCCGACCTCATCCACGAGGTGACCGTCTTGATGGCCGTGGGAGGCACTACGCACCAACTGCGTGCCACCATCCATGCCCATCCCACGCTCTCCGAACTGATTCTCTCAGCCGCCGAGTAGGCGCAAGACGCTTTTAGCGACCGACAGGGGGCGCACACGCTGGTGGCCTCTGTCGCTCGCTCTCTCATAGCCCCGACAGGGCAAAGCCTTTTTTCTTCGTTATCTCTTTTACATCCTTGTGGGTGGGCGCTATCTATGCCCGCCTTGGCGTAACGCCTTATTTTTTTCTTTATCCCCTTTTTTGATATGGATTTTGACGTAAGTCTGATATTTGCTATTCTCAATGGCAAAGTGTTTGCTGCCATCAATCGTAAATTGCAGCGCAACTTCAATCGCAGTGGACTGGGTATCACGCCCGAGCAGTGGACGGTACTCTTCTATCTCTCTCAGCAGGACATGGTGACGCAGCAAGCCCTCTGCGACATGGTCTACAAGGACAAACCCTCGATGACGCGTATCATCGACGCGATGGAGCGTACCAAGTTGGTCAAGCGCCAAGCCAACCCCAACGACCGACGCAGCAACCTCATCCGTCTCACGCGTCACGGACGTGCCGTCAAGGAGCGTGCCGAGAAGATTGCCCTCATCACCCAGCGCGAATCCCTGCGCGGACTGAGCATAGCCGACATCAGTATCGCCCAGGACGTGTTGCGTCGTGTCTTTGACAATACGGTAGAAGCAGGATAGCTCGTCAGTCCCTATGAATAGCACTACGACCGACACAACGGCCTCGGCGCTCCAGCCCACGTCCCTGTCCACATCGTCCCAGCCCTCCTTGCACGCCCGTGCAGAAGAGGGTGGGGGATATGTCAACCGCGAAGTACTGACGGCTTGGCAGTTTGTGGAATACACCGACATGAGCGTGTTCCTCACGGGTAAGGCGGGAACGGGTAAGACCACGTTCCTCCACAAACTCATCCAGAACACCAAGAAACGCTGCGTCGTTTTGGCACCCACGGGTGTGGCCGCCATCAACGCGGGAGGCTCTACGATACATTCCTTCTTCCAACTCCCCCTCTCTCCCTTTGTGCCTGGCGCACAGATGAAGACGCGCTTCGATTTCAGCAAACAGAAGAGGAGCATCATTGCCTCGCTCGACCTGCTGATCATCGACGAGGTGTCGATGGTGCGCTGCGACCTGATGGATGCCATCGACAACGTGTTGCGACGCTACAGGGTGCACCACCTGCCTTTTGGCGGTGTGCAACTCCTCATGATAGGCGACTTGGCGCAGCTCACACCCGTTGTCACGCCCGACGAAGAACAACTGTTGAAACGCTACTACGACACGCCCTATTTCTTCGGCTCGAAAGCCTTGAGCCAGATAGACTATGTCACCGTGGAGCTGCAGCACGTCTATCGCCAGCGCCAAGCCACGTTTGTGGAACTGCTCAACCATGTGCGCGAGGGACGGCTTTCGACTTCTGACTTGGCCACACTCAATGCCCGCTATCAGCCCCACTTCACGCCCGCTGCCGAGGACGGATATATCCGCCTCACCACCCATAACCTGCAGGCCGATAGGCTCAACCAGCAGGAGCTACTCAAACTGCCGACTCCCGAACTCCACTATCGCGCGGAAGTGGAGGACACTTTCCCCGAGTCGTTGTTTCCCACCGCCGAGACGCTCTGCCTCCGCAAGGGCGCACAGGTGATGTTCATCAAGAACGACAGTCAGGGCAGGTACTACAACGGACTGATCGGCCGCGTCGTTTCGCTCTCGCAAGAGGAGGTCATCGTGCAGCCGCAGGGCAGTACGGAGGAGATCGACGTGCCGCTCGAGATATGGGAGAACACGCGCTATCGTCTCAACGAGAAGACGCGCGAGATCGAGAGCGAAGTGCTGGGCACATTCATGCAGTATCCGCTGCGCTTGGCGTGGTCTATCACTATCCACAAGAGCCAAGGCCTCACCTTCGACCGCGCCATCATCGATGCCAACTATTCGTTTGCGCCCGGACAGGTCTACGTGGCACTGAGCCGTTGTCGCACGCTCGAGGGCATGGTACTCACCTCGCCCCTCGATGCACGTGCCATCATCAACGACGCGAGTGTAGATAGCTATCTCGCGGCGCAACAGGTCAGAGCGCAGCAACAACTGCCACTATTGCCCACGCTCAAGCAGGAGTATCAACGCCATTTGCTCATCGAACTCTTCGATATGCAGGCCATCGCCGAGGCCGAGCATGCCGTGCTACGCATCTTTGAGGAATATATGTCGATGAAGTATCACGAATACTGCAAGCTCCATCGTCAGGCTGAAGAAACCTTCCACGAGAAGGTGATGGTCATCGCCCAGCTGTGGACCGACGTGATACGCCAGCAACCCATCGTTGAGCTTGAGCAAGAGGCTTTCCAGCAACGCATTGTCAGGGGTGCTGCCTATTTCTACGAGCAGCTCACCGATATTTTCGCTTCGCTCATTCCACTCACTGAGAAGGTGAAGACCGAAAACAAGCAAGCCGCCAAGCTCCTCAAAGCCCGTGTGCCCGACCTCCGACAAGCCTGCATGGCGCGCCGCTTCATCCTACAGCGCGTAGCCCAGAAAGGGTTCTCGGTAGCCACCTATCTGAAGGACAAACAGACCGCCGTGCTCGATGCTATCGACGAAAAGAAGTTGACCTCCAAGACGGTAAACCCCAAGAACCCAAAAACCAAAGAACCTAAAGTGCCTACGCACGCGAAGACATACCAACTCTTCAAGCAGGGAATGAGCGTTGAAGACATCAGCCGTGTGCGCCAACTGACGGTAGGCACCATCTGCCAACATCTCTGTTTCTACATCAAGTCGGGGCAAATCAACGTCTACAATCTGGTGAGTCCACAAACGTACGACACCATCCATCGCGCCTTCACGCAGTTAGGCTTAGATGCTCCCTTCAAAGATATTCGCGCCCTCACGGGCGATGATGTCCCATGGGTAAGCATACATTGGGTATATGCCGACTTGAAACGGCAGCAAGCGAACGAATGAACATTCTATGCTAACAAACATAATCCCTTTCCATATATAATGTCAAGAGAACAAGAGCGTGCGGAGTTGCACCGCACCATTTGGGCTATGGCCAACGACCTGCGCGGCAGTGTGGATGGCTGGGACTTCAAGAGCTATGTGCTCGGAATGCTTTTCTATCGTTTTATCTCCGAGAACCTTGCGGCGCACATCAATCAGCTGGAGCGCGAGGCCGAGGGCGGCGACGCGGCTTTCGACTATGCCGACATGTCCGACGCCGACGCCGAGCTGGGCCGCGAGGAGACGGTGCGCGAGAAAGGCTTCTTCATTCTGCCTTCGCAGCTTTTCTGCAACGTGTGCCGCCGCGCGGAGGCCGACCCGAACCTCAACGAAACGCTCGCCGGCATCTTCGCCGCCATCGAAAACTCGGCCAAAGGCACTGAGAGCGAGGCGGACTTCAAAGGCCTCTTCGGCGACATCGACGTGAACTCCAACAAACTCGGCGCGTCGGTGCAGAAGCGCAACGAGACGCTGGTGAAAATCCTGCGCACCGTGGGCACGATGAAGCTCGGCGGCGACTACGCCAGCAACAACATCGACACCTTCGGCGACGCCTTCGAGTACCTGATGCGTATGTACGCAAGTAGTGCCGGCAAGAGCGGCGGCGAGTTTTTCACCCCGCAGGAAGTCAGCGAACTCCTCGCGCGCATAGCCGCCGCCGGGCGCACCACGCTCAACAAGGTCTACGACCCCGCCTGCGGCAGTGGCTCGCTGCTGCTGAAGTTCGCCAAGGTGCTGGGCAAGGACAACGTGCGGCAAGGTTTCTTCGGGCAGGAAATCAACATCACCTCCTACAACCTCTGCCGCATCAACATGTTCCTGCACGACATCAACTACGAGAAGTTCGACATCGCGCTGGGCGACACGCTCCTCGAGCCGCGCCACTGGGACGACGAACCCTTCGACGCCATCGTCTCCAACCCTCCCTACAGCATCAAGTGGGCCGGCGACACCAACCCCGTGCTCATCAACGACCCGCGCTTCTCGCCCGCCGGCGTGCTTGCGCCCAACTCCAAGGCCGACCTCGCCTTCACCATGCACATGCTCGCCTGGCTCTCCACCAGCGGCACGGCAGCCATCGTAGAGTTCCCCGGCGTGCTCTATCGCGGCGGTAAGGAGCAGAAGATAAGGCAGTACCTCATCGACAACAACTTCGTCGACACCGTCATCCAACTGCCCGACAACCTCTTCTTCGGCGTGAGCATCGCCACCTGCATCAT
>JAFVCB010000085.1 GCA_017479555.1 Bacteroidaceae bacterium
CCGTGCAGAGGGTGTAGCAGAGATTTCCTTCCTTAAAGACTTCAAGTTCACCTCTCGCAATACCGCCTTCGTGGACGAGACACGCGAAAACGCTACGATAAATCCTTGGTTCGGACAATATAGCGAAAACAACGGTACGGTGACGGTGGCACATAGTCGTCAGTTCACGCTGAGCTTCCAGCAGTTGCTCAACTGGAGCCACGTATATGGTCGCCACAGCATAGCTGCCATGGCTGGTCACGAGTATTTCAGAAGCCGTGTTTATAGTCTCTTGGGCAGCAGGAAGAACCAATGGGACTACTACAACGATGAGTTAGCCAGTGCAATTCTGGTCAACAGCACCAATTCCTCGCGCACCGACTACAACAGCGAGCGTTGGCTCGGTCGTTTGGAGTACAACTGGGCAGAGCGCTACTTTGCTGCTGTAGCAGTGAGCCGCGAAGCCTCCAGTAACTTCCACCCCGACCACCGCTGGGGTACATTCTATGCCCTGTCTGCCGCTTGGCGTATCAGCCAAGAGCCTTGGTTTAACCTCTCTTGGGTAGACGACTTGAAGCTCAAGGCTTCTTACGGTGAGAACGGTAACGACCGCATCGGTTCGTTCCGATATGTCAACACCTACAAACCTGAGAACGCCGACGGCACGATATCGTTCGTTCCCTACGTCATGGGTAACGAAAATGTGACATGGGAAACGGTGCAGAACCTCAACATCGGTCTTGACTTCTCCGTACTGAAAGGTCGCTTGAGTGGTAGCTTTGAGTTCTTCAACCGTCGTTCCAAAGATATGCTCTATCTCTTCAATCTTCCACCCTCATTTGGTTGGTCTTACTTCTACGACAATATTGGCAACATGCGCAACAGAGGCGTAGAGTTGGAACTCACGGGTCAAATCATTCGCACGCATGACTTGGTATGGAGCGTGAATTTCAATCTGACGCACTATAAGAACAAGATTCAACGCATTGCCGATAACAACAAGACACTCGAGATTGAAGGCCACGGCGGCTATGTGAATAGCAGCTACTTCATCGGCGAAGGCCTTCCCCTCTATACATACTATCTGCGCAAATATGCTGGCGTGAACGAATATGGCCAAGCCCTCTACTACCTCAACGACTACAATGATGACGGCACGCAGAAGACCACCACAAATGCTTCTGATGCCGACCGCTTCCTCTGTGGCTCACCCTGGGCTGATGTATATGGAGGCTTCGGCACCTCGCTCACTTGGAAAGGCTTGGACTTCAGCGTAGACTTTGCTTATCAGCTCGGCGGTCAGTTCTACGATAGTGGCTATCAGAGTGCCATGGCCAACAATCGTGGTCAGCTGATGCACGCCGATGCGCTGAAGGGCTACTCCATCGAGGCCTTTAAGTTCGACGACCACAACGAGCTACTCAACCCATGGACAGCGAGCGTTCCTATGCTCACCTACGACCCCAACGGTAACCAGACCTACACAAGCGACCGCTGGCTCACCGATGCCAGCTACCTCGCCCTGCAGAACATCACGATAGGCTATACCCTGCCCGACAACCTCACTAAGCGCTTTGGTGTGAGCAAGCTGCGCATCTATGGCACTGCCGACAACGTATGGCTGTGGAGCAAGCGTCAAGGTATGGATCCACGCATCGGCTTCGCAGGGGGCAGCAACACGGCTTACTATCCCTATGTTCGCACGATTAGCGGCGGCGTGAGTGTCACATTCTAAACCATAAAGAATAGGAGAACAATGAAAACCATATATCACTACACCACATTGCTCTGGGTGCTTCTGCTATCCGTCGGCCTCTCCAGCTGCATCGATCAGGTGACATCCACAGACTATGCCTCACAAGAAGCATTAGAGGGAAATGCCGAGTCGCAAAAGTCGCTCTTCTATGGCATCCCCGCAGCAATGATTGCCACGTCTACCAGCAACCATTTCATGTTCGGCTATTCCAGCATCATGCACATTCGCGACGTGATGACTGGCGACATGGCCAAGGATCAAGCGTCTAATTATGACCAGTACTGGAGCTGGGAACAGAACATATACATGGGGCGTGATTACAACCGCGCCAGCTACATTTGGAACTTCTACTACTCTCTGCTCAACAGCATCAACTTGGCCGTGGGAAGCGTAAACGAAGCCACAGCTAACAGTGAGCAGAAAGGCATTCTGGGTGCCGCCCTCACCTATCGTGGCCTTATCTACACCGAACTGGCACAGATGTACGAGGTGAAAGCCAATGACATCCTGCCCGAGGAGCATGGAGAAATTCTCAATGCCAAAGGCAACAACATCAAGGGACTCACCGTGCCTATCGTCACCGATACAGCTACCCTTGAGCAGGCGCAGAGCAATCCGCGAGCCACGCGCGAGGAGATCTTCCATTTCGTCGAGAACGACCTACTCAAGGCTGTGGATCTCATACCCAATTTCACGTGGCCCGACAAAATATTCCCCCACCTCGACTGCACCTATGGTGTACTCGCACGCCTCTACCTTTGGCACGGCGACTACGACAAGGCCTATGACTATGCTATGAAAGCCATCGAGAACAGCACACAAGCCATCATCACAGAAGCAAAAGGACTGGACAAAAAGACGGCCTTCAACACCGCTAACGACTTCATGTGGGCAGGTCAATTCTCTAAGGAGAACCGCGCTGTGACCTCGGGTATCATCAACTGGACATCCATGATGAGTAATGAGACCTACTACGGCTACGCTGGTGGCGGTTCTGTATGGGTGATGATTGACGCCTCTATGTATGCTCGCATGAGCGACACTGACTGGCGCAAACGTTGGTTCAAAGCCCCCGAAGGCGGTGCGCTTGATGGACAGACTCCCTTCATTGACGACGAGTGGGGCTACGATGAGATGCCCACCTATTCGAGTGTGAAGTTCCGTCCCGCAGGAGGCGAGATGCAAGACAACACCATAGCTTCGTCGAGTGCCTTCCCTGTGATGCGCGTAGAGGAGATGTATTTCATCGCTGCCGAGGCTGCAGCACGCTCACAGGGCGTGGATGCTGGCGTGGCCATCCTCAACGACTTCATGCAGGCCTATCGCGACCCCGAATACAACTACACAGCTTCCTCACTCGACGACGCGGTGGACGAGATTGTATTCCAGAAGCGCGTAGAGCTTTGGGGTGAAGGTCTCACGTTCTATGACATCAAGCGCCTCAACATGCCTGTCACACGTGGATACGAGGGTTCTAACTTCGACGGCACATTCCGTTTCAACACCACGACATTCCCCGGATGGATGAATCTGATTATTCCCCAAACGGAGGAAGTGAACAATCCAGCAGCTATGGACTATGCCACCCCCGACCCATCGGGAAAATATGTGCCTTGGTACGCTGGGGGAGAAGAGCAGGCTGAAGCCGTTCGCCATCGCACGCTTAAACTCAAATAAACTGTAACCCTTATGAAAAACTACTTGAAATATACGCTGACTCTCGTGGCTACAGCACTCCTCATGAGTGCTTGCACCGATGAGTATGAATATACGCCTGCCGAAGCATATAAGGGATTGTATATCGCCACCGAGCAGACCAACGTGACGTTCCAACCCACGGATAGAGAGAAGACGATTGTGGTCAAGGTGGTACGTCCCAATGCGGGAGCAGCGCAAACCGTTCATTTCCAAGAAGTGACCGTGAGCGACGAGAATGCCTTTGAGGGCATTCCCGAGAGCGTCACCTTCGAGAAAGGTGAGACCGAGACGGAATTCACCGTTACATGCAACATCGAACCTGGTGAAGACGCCACGCTGGAAATCTCACTTCCCGAGAACACCTATGATATACTCTATTTCTCAGGCACACTGAAAATATCTGCCAAGGTAGAGTTCGTATGGGAAGAAGCAGGTAAGGCCATCTATAGGTCAAGCGTCTTCGGCTTTGAGGACGAAGTGAAAGTGATGCACCCACAAGGCACCAATCGCTATGTACTCAAGGATGTTATCGTTGAGGGCTACGACTTAGAGTTCTACCTCGACGACGACTATAACGCACTCTCATGGCCGAATTTGCAGGCCACAGGATATGAATACGGCGACTATGGTATGGTCTATTTCTTCCACAACCCAGCGAGCGGATACACCTTCACCAACGAAGGCAATTTCTTCCGCTTCGTCACCGTCCCCGTAGTCGTCTACGGAGAAGGCTTGGCAGCCATCGATGATGCATCATACGAATCATTTGAATGGATAGAAGGCTATCCTGGGGAACTCGAATAATCGCTCATGATTAAAGCTCAAATATGCTCTAACAATCGTCGTAAGGAATAGAAACACTGACCTTCGCAGCGATTTTAGAGCAAAAGGAAGTGGGAAGCACACCTTCGCAATGTGCTTCCCACTCTTTTTATCCCCCAACCCATCTTAGAGAAAAGGCAACAAGCGCGGGGAATACCTGCTAAAAGTAAATGGGAGACAACTCCGTTTGGAGCGTCTCCCACTTCGTTTTATATCGGTCTATGAACGATAAAGGTAGATGCTAAAACCTTTGGTTTAATAGTCAAATGGTTGGGACTACTTCTTGAAATAACGGTTGTAGAGACCCTGGAAGCCTTGTCCGTGACGAGCCTCGTCGCGTGCCATTTCGTGTACGGTGTCGTGGATGGCGTCGAGGTTGAGTGCCTTAGCGCGCTTAGCGATACGTGTCTTGTCTTCGCAAGCACCTGCCTCAGCGGCCATGCGCTTCTCGAGGTTGGTCTTGGTGTCCCAAACCACGTCGCCTAAGAGTTCTGCGAACTTAGCAGCGTGCTCGGCTTCTTCCCAAGCATAACGCTTGAAAGCCTCGGCCACCTCGGGATAACCCTCACGGTCGGCCTGACGGCTCATAGCAAGGTACATGCCCACCTCGCTGCACTCGCCTTGGAAGTGATTGTTGAGGTCTTTTATCATTTCCTCGTCGCAGCCTTTGGCTACGCCTACAACGTGCTCGGAAACAAACTGCAACTCGTCTTCTACGAGTTCTTTGAATTTAGAAGCGGGAACGCCACAGAGTGGACACTTCTCGGGAGCCTCGGGGCCTTCGTGTACGTAGCCACATACGCTACAAATGAATTTCTTGTTCATCGTGTGAAATAGTTTTTGAGAGTGAAAGATGTTATTTGTTCTCTACAGATTTTTGCTCGCCATGGCAAGGCCGATGTTTGATGGGCTTTACTGGTGAATAGGGAGCAAAGATATGTTTTTGCAGACAATCTTGGCCTGCTTTGTTGTATTTTTCTCGAAAATGCGGTTTAGTCTTCTCGTCGATGTGTGGGCTTTGCAGCACGATATACCTACTTATATATACGCGCGTAGCATGCTTATAGGCCACACGATGGGCTTAGAAGACAAACTCGTAATTCGCGTTGAGATATTCCAGCAAGGGTGCACCAAAGGTGGACAGCAAGAAGATGAACCACAGGAACGAGATGGCCAATGCCACAAAGCTCCAGCGGCGCGCCAGCTTGCTACGACGTATAGCTTCAGCCACGTTGCCACGTAGCGCATAGTAGTCTACCTTGGCGGCATGGTGTATCGCCACGATGCCGATGGGCGAGCACATGAACACCACGGAGAGCACGGCGAGCCAGAGGTTGTTAGGCACTTCGGAAGGCTCTCGCTGCGCTACGGGGGCGGCAGCTTGGGCTGCGGGCTGTGGTGCTACGGGTGCAGGCTGGGGCTTTGCCGACTGTTCGCGCGGGGCAGGCGCGGCCTGGGGCTGGGCTGGGCGCGGAGCGGGTTCGGCACGGAAATAGGCAGCAAGCTCTTCGAGTTCTCCCGCTGGTGTCCACTGTGCCAATCCCTTGCGCCACACCAAGGTGGCGGGGCTTACACCCACTTCTTTGAAACGCTCGGGCGCTATCGGCCCTGCCTGTTGCTGACGCTGGTCTACGTAGAAATAATTTTCCATTGTTCGTGAATGATAGACGGTGCTTGAGTTATTTCACTGGCACACGGCGCAGCACTTCTTTGACAAAGTCGTAGTACTTACCCACGGTGGGTATCAAGCAACGCTCGTTGGGCGTGTGCGGACTGCGCAGCGTAGGTCCGAAGCTCACGATGTCCATGTGGGGATACATAGCTCCTATGATGCTGCACTCGAGACCAGCATGTACTACCTGCACCTTGGCTTCCTCGCCATACATATCGCGGTATACGGTGCGCATGAGGTCTACCATCTCGTTTTTGAGTGCGGGTTGCCATTCGGTGTAGGCTCCACCTACCTCGACCTGCATACCTGCCAGCTCGAAACAACTGGTCAAGATTTCTTCCACGTATTCGCGCTGGGTGCGCATGGAGGAGCGTATCAGGTCTTTGAAGAACGCCTTACCGCCGCCTATCTCCACGATGGCTAAGTTGGAAGAGGTCTCCACGATGTCGCCGATGCCTGGGATGAAACGCAGCACACCGTTGTGGCATGCGCCGATGGCATTCACGAGTTTGGCCTGCACCTCTGCGGGTACGCGCTCTGCGGGCAGTTCCACGCGCTCGCTTTCGAGGCGTATGCCGTCTTCGATGCCCTCATATTCAGCGCGGAACACGTCTCCCCAAGCAGCCACGTCGCTTTGCAACTGCTCCACCTTGTCGGCGGCTACGATGAGTACCACTTCACCGTTGTTGGGGATAGCGTTGCGCATATTGCCACACACCCATGTGGAGAGTTCGGCATCGTGCTGACGCGCAGCACTACGCACCACACGAGCTAAGAGTTTGTTAGCGTTGGCACGACCCTCGTTGATCTCCAGTCCGCTGTGGCCGCCCTTGAGTCCTTGCAGCACGATTTTCAGAGCTGCATCGCCTTGTGGAGTGGCTACATCGTAGGATGTCTCAGCGGTGAGGTTGATACCACCTGCGCTACCGATGACGAATTCGCCCTCTGTCTCGTTGTCTAAGTTCATGAGATAATCGCCGTGAAGCGTACCTGGCTCCATGTGGTTCACACCGTACATAGTGGTCTCTTCATCTGCGGTGATGAAACCCTCGATAGGACCATGAGGCAGTTCGTTGTCCTCCATCACAGCCATAATGGTAGCCACGCCCATGCCGTCGTCACTGCCGAGCGTAGTGCCACGCGCCTTCACCCACTCGCCATCGATGTAGGTCTCGATGGGGTCTGTCTCGAAGTTGTGTGTAGAGTCTTTTGCCTTCTGGGGAACCATGTCCATGTGGGCTTGCATGGTGACAACCTTGCGGTCTTCCATGCCAGGCGTAGCGGGCTTGCGCATCACGATGTTCTCGCCTGCGTCCTTGAAGGCCTCAATGCCGCGCTCGGCTGCCCAGTCGAGCAGGAATTGCTGGATACGTGCCAGGTGACCGCTGGGGTGTGGCACTTGACAGAGCTTGTAGAAGTTTTCCCAAATAGCTTGGGGTTGTAGATTGCGAATTTCTGACATATTGAATCTTATGTTTGAGTAAATAATTTACAAGTTTGTTGGTGCTTTCTGCCGTTTGAGCAGGGCGAGGTCCACCCATGCGCCTACGCCTAAGACGGCCACCAACAGCGTCTGCACGGTGTGTACCACCAGGGCGAACATCACGGCAGGTGCTTCGGCCACGCCATAGATGACGAGCATCGTCTTTACCGCAAAGTGCCACGGACCTGCCCCGTTGGGCGTGGGGACAAGCACGGCAAACGAACCTACACAGAACACCAAGAAAGCGGCTAACGGAGAGAAACCCTCCGTGGCTTCGAAGCAGTAGAACGCGAGGTAGAAGTGTAGGAAATAGCAAAGCCAAACGCCGAGCGAGAGTACCCAGTAGAGCGCTTGATGCTCCACCTTGCGCAGCGACAGGATGCCATCGCGCATGTCGCGAAGCAGGTCTTGCCCTTTGCGAAGCACCGCGTAGCGCGATACGAGGAACACCAGTCCCACCAACAAAGCCAGCAGACACACGCCTGTCACGATGTAGCCTGTCTGCGTGAAACGATGGAAAAGCGCAGATGGGGTGATGCCTGTCGTGCGCATGAAATGCAGAAAGACGGGCAACTGTGACAGCAACGAGAGCAACGTGAGTAGGACAATCAAGAACGAGTCCACGACGCGCTCAGTAAGTACTGTACCGATGGCTTTCGTGAACGAAACGCCGTCCATGCGCTTCAGCGTGCCGCAGCGCATCACTTCTCCGATGCGCGGCACCACTAAGCTGGCGGCATAGGACAGTAGCACCGCATCGATGGCCGTTCGCAGACGCGGCATCTCGCCCAAGGGACGCAGCGTCATCTGCCACCTCAACGCGCGCACCACCATAGCCAATGCGCCGAAGACGAACGAGAGGAGCATCCAGCTCCATTTCATGTCGTCACGCACCACATGCCATAGCACACCAAAGTCCTCGCCGCGATACATCCACCACAATATGGCGGCTCCGAGTGCGAAGGGTAGCAATATTTTGAGGACGTTTCGGAACATACGGAAAGGGCATAGGCAGTGGTATCTCGGCTCTCCAAGCGGCGAAGCGGCCTGTCCATGCAGCAGTGCGGGACATCGGGGCTACTCGCTGCATAGCCGCGTGGCGGAGGCCACAAACTGGGGCAGCAGAGGTCACACAATTGCAGGGCAAATATAGGCATTAAAACCTTACCGACCAAACATACGCGCTCGCTTATGGTCTTTTCACACAAATAGGCCTTTTGAATTCATGCGAGAACAAGGCTTGAAAGATGCCGAAACAAATGCGATTCTCACTCAATCAGAAAAGAGCGATACGTATGCCCTTTCTCAGCTTAATGCCCAAGTTGAGTTGACGAAAACAAAAAGGATGTGCGCGCTGTTTCGTGGTGTAATTGTTATCTTTGCAGCCCATTCAGCGCGTTCGGCATGGGACGAAAGGGGGAAATAAGGGGCTACAAATTCATCTCATCGCACACCTTTTTCTCACCACCTTGTCCCTTGTTGCGGCAAGAGTTCTCGCGACATCGCCCGGGTACTTTGCGATTCATTCCGTGCACCTCGCGGCATAGTCAACACACATTGTCGTTCAACCTGTGTACTTTGGAAAATAACGCATGTGCTTGGTAGTCTACGCTGTGTACTTTGCCGTTCAACCCGCATCCGCATCGTCGAAAGCCGACCTGCAGCGCGCAACCATCTACTCACCTACCCTCTTTCTGCCATATACAAGCTATGCGCCACGTTCGTCCTAAGAAAGCCCTCGGCCAGCACTTCCTGACCGACCTACATACCGCTCAACGCATCGCAGACACCGTTGATGCCTGTCCCGACTTGCCCATACTGGAGGTGGGACCAGGCATGGGTGTGCTCACGCAGTACTTAGTCCGCAAGGGCAGGCCGCTGCGTGTGGTGGAGCTCGACCACGAGAGTGTGGACTACCTGCTTCACCATTTCCCCGAGCTTGACGACGAAGACATCATCCCCGACGATTTTCTCAAGATGCGTTTGGAACGCACCTTTGGCGCACCCTTTGTACTCACGGGCAATTATCCTTATAACATCAGTTCGCAGATTTTTTTTCGCGTGGTGGACCACCGCGACCTGATTCCCTGCTGCACGGGCATGATTCAGAAAGAAGTGGCCGAACGCTTGGCCGCGAAGCCTGGCAGTAAAGCCTTTGGCATCCTCAGCGCGATGGTGCAACTATGGTATGACGTGGAATATCTCTTCACCGTTGAGCCCGACGTGTTCAACCCGCCACCCAAGGTGCGCAGTGCGGTAGTGCGTCTCACGCGCAATGCGCGCCGCAGTTTGCCGTGCGACGAAACGCTCTACAAGCGTGTGGTCAAGATGGTGTTCAATCAACGTCGCAAAATGCTGCGCGGCACACTGCGCGGCCTACTTCAACAACTCGATGCACAATACGCGTCGTCCGCCCTCCCATCGCGCCCAGCGCAACCACTGCATCCCGATTCTGCAACGCCCCAAGCCCTCACCGCCGTTGCTGCTCCCGAGCTTGAAGCACCGACCTCCATCGCGCCGCTCTCCCCCACCCTTGCAGCAGCCCGCCGAAAGCCCCTGCCCGACCACACCTCGCTGCTATCCGACCCGCTCTTCACGCGCCGCCCCGAGCAACTCAGTGTGGAGGATTTCATCTCCCTCACCGCGCGCATCGAGGCCGAATACGCGTAAACCGC
>JAFVCB010000011.1 GCA_017479555.1 Bacteroidaceae bacterium
AAAGTCCATTCTAAAAAACCACACAGCCTACTTTCTTGCATAGAGATGCTTCGCTTGGGCTAAGAAAACTAAAAATCTGCGTTTTTACTTCGCTTTGCGCTCGCGTTACGTTACTTTTGCAAGTGCTTAAAACGTACAGCAGATGACATCCCCTTCACAGACGATGATTCTTTTTCGCGCTGAGCGCATCCCTTTAGTGCGTATCGCCCTGCTTGGTGTGGGGCAGCGCGGCATGAAGACCTTAGAGCGTTACAACGTGATACGTGGGGCTGAAATTCGTGTGCTTTCCGACATTGATGCAGATCGTGTAGCGCAGGCTGCTTCTTTCTTAGAGCAAGCGGGCAGACCACGTCCCGAGGTATGTGCTGGGGAAGAGGCTTGGCGCGATGCCATCAGTCGGAAGGACATAGACCTTGTCTATATCTGTACACCGTGGCAAACGCATGCCGAGATGGCTTGCGAAGCGATGGAGGCGGGTAAGCATGTAGCTGTAGAAGTGCCAGCAGCCACTACCTTGGAAGAGTGTTGGCGCATAGTAGATACGGCAGAGCGTACGCGCCGCCATTGTTTTATGACCGAGAATTGTTGTTACGACAACTTTGCGCTCTCTACGCTCGAGATGCATCGCGAGGGACTTCTCGGTGAACTCACGCATGTGGAGGGAGCTTATATCCACAACTTGTTGGCTCATGAGGGCGAAGCCACCGCCCAAGGGTATGGATGGATGCTACGTAGCATCGCTGCTCATGGAGCAAACGCTTATCCCACCCACGGCATGGGCCCTATCGGTTGGTTGCTCAATCTGCACCGTGGCGACCTGATGGAGAGCCTCACCTCAATGACCTCACGCGGGCTTGGTGATGATGGCCTACTGGGGCGAGTAAATACCACATTGATACGTACCAAACGAGGCGTGACGATTATGCAGCAACTCGACCCTACCACGCCGCGCCCGTATAGTCGCCTACAAACCATTTGTGGCACAAAAGGCTATACGCAGAAGTACCCTCTACCCACACTCTTCACCACCGCTACGCCCACTACACTCGTCGGTGAGGAGGCACTCCAAGAAGCCGCGCGATATATGGAGCGTAACGCTGCCAGCCACTATTGGAACGAAGGTCACCAGATAGGCGTTCCCAATGAGATGAACTATGCTATGGATTGCCGGCTCATACATTGTTTACACTACGGTTTGCCGCTCGATATCGATGTCTATGATGCAGCAGAATGGAGCTGCATCGCTCCTCTCTCTGCCATAAGTGCGCAGGGCAATGGTCGCCCGGTGGATATTCCCGATTTCACACGTGGCTATTGGCGCAAGGCCGAGCCGCATCGTTTCTTCCAATAAATCTTTCACGAAGGGTCTATGAAGCCAAGCGTAATCTTGATAAGCCTTTTCCTGTCGTTCGCTGCCGCCCTGCAAGCGCAGACCGACGTGGAACGCTTTTTCGTTTCTTGGCCCGACTCTTGCCTACCTGTGCTTTCTCGTCAAGCACGTGCCGAGTTGATACAACTCTCTCGGCAAGGGGCAGAGGCTGTTGTAGAAAATCTCTTTGGCTTGCCCTCGCATCTCATGAGCCATACCGACCGATATATCTCCGTGAGCCTTACGCCTGCCAGCCGTTTAGAAATATGCGTGTTGCCCACCGATACCACACCGCTCTTTTGCGTAGTACACACATTGCTCAAACCTGCTCCTCAGAGCCGTTTGCAGTTCTTTTTCTCCAATGGTCGGGAGGCTACCTCGGTTTTTGAAATGCCTGACCTTGGTGAATTTCTCACAGCACCCGACTCCACCATTTACTTGGAGCGCAAACATTGGTCCAAGATACTCCTGCCGCTTCATATCGAAGCGCAATGGGAGAACCAGGGACAAGTGCTGTCTCTTCAAGTTCATACCCAAGGCCTCAGTTTAGAGGATCGCCGAGGTGCTGAGACGGCTTTCCGTCGGGTGCGATTGAGGTGGGTCGGCGGTCGATGGGAACGTGTGTAGCGTTGCATCGTGCTGTGTGCGCACTGCCCTTGTTGATGAGGCTCTCTTCTTCGCTGATGCAGTCCGAGAAGAGGGCTTTTACGATTCTATAGAAGGTACATCCCCGTGCTCAGCTGGGCTTTCAAAACTGATTTTCGCAGGCGCAGGTACTCCCAACTCCACTAAGCGTTGTGCAGGGCCGAGCATATTGCGCTGTCCATGCCGCAACGTCTTGTCTGCAGCGTCATAGCTTTCTTGCAGACGCTTGATGCGTTGTCCCAGATCGTCGAAGCGCGTGCAGAATAAGCCCACACGTCGAAGCAACTCCTCTCCCTGCTCTACTATCTTGCGTTCGTTCTCGCGTTGCTGCTGTCCGCGCCAAGCTATTTCGATGAGCCGCAGGGCCGCAATGAGTGTTTGTCCGTTGGCGATAAATACCTGTTTGTCGAATGCCTCACGCCATAGCGAGGGGGCTTGGCTCATGGCCAACTGCAACGCATTCTCTTGAGGCACAAACATGATGACGTAGGGAAGCATCTCGTGGTCAGCGTAATGAAATCGCTGATAGTGCTTACGCGTGAGTTCTCTGACGTGGTTGCGCACGCTCTCTATGTGGCGTTTCAGTGCCTCGCCGCGTGTGAATTCGTCCTCGGCCTCCACGTAGTCTAAGAAAGCGTTGAGCGAAACCTTCGAGTCGATGACTACGTCTTTCTTGTCAGGAAAATGAAGCAATACGTCGGGTATCATGTGGCTTCCCGTCTCGCTGTGCTCCAAGGCGCGCCCCTTGGCATCGCGTAGCGTGGCTTGCAGGGTGAAGTGAATGCCTTGCTGCAAGCCTTGACTCTGCAACAGCTCTGCGAGTACCACTTCGCCCATGTTGCCTTGCACCTTATGGTTGGAGCGAATGGCATCTGCTAAGTTGTCTGCCCGCTGTCCGATGGTTGTGGCCTGACGTAGGAGGTTCTCCACGCTCTTCTCCACCTCTGCCGTGCCGCGTGCTGTCTGCTCACGCATGCGTTCTACGGTGGTGCGCATATCGTTCATCGAACTTTGTAGCGGTGCGATGATGCGCCCTATCTGTTCGCTGTTCGACCGCCCCAAGTCGTCCGCCCGTTGCTTCAATAGCTCCTCCGAGACCGTTTGCAACCGACTCTCCATGGCCTGCAACGTTTGCTCGAAGGAGCGGTCGCGCTCTTGCATCGTCCGCCGAGTGTGGTTGTATTCTGCGTCGAGCTCTGCTTGTAGCGCGGCGCGCGAACTCTCTAATTCTTTGATCTCTGTAGTCAGCGCGTCTTTCTCGTGCTGGATTTGAGAAAACGCGGTTTGCAGGCTGTGAAATGCTGCGTGCTGATGTTTGAGCGTGGTACGCAGTTGTACGACCCACAGGGACAATGCCCCGATGATTAGCAGTGCGATGGCGAGTATTGCAGTGTGCATAGTCTGATAGCTGATATTGTGTTCCCGAATTCTCTTAATCTATGATGTGCGGCAAATCTATCGTGCTACTTTTTAGCGCGATAGAGTTGCCAGCTGTTCACCATGTTTTGCCACAGCACGTAGCAGCCTGGTGCCAAGGCGGCTGCGGGACTGAGGAATGCGGCTGTTGCCCAGATGATGAGCGCGGTGTTCTTCTGTCCGAGGGCTTGTCCACCTTCCACGCGACTTTCATGGCGCGAGCCTATCCGTCTGCCTATACCAAATTGTAGCAGACAGACCACCAAGGCGCACGCAGCCAATGCCAAGAGCGTTGAGAGCGGCAGTCCCGACTGGTCGATGCCTCGCACCGTCACGCCACTGGTCACCGCCAAGGCCAAAGACCAAAGGTAGAACGGCAGATCACTGTGGTTCATCACCCAACGATGGACACTGGGCACATAGTGGCGCACCATCCAGCCCAGCAGCAGGGGAAGCGTGAGCACCGTAGCCACACGAGCAAATACCGCAGAGGCTGTGCGCAGCAGTGTAGCGATACTCACCGTACCCTGGTTCTTGAGGAAGGCCGCACAAACTGGTATAGTAAGCGTGGCTAAGAGGCTTGACAGAAGCACGTAGGCCGTCATGCGCGTGATGTTACCTCCCAACTTGCCCGTCACTACAGGCGATGCCGTGGCACAGGGGGCTAAGAAACACGCCATCGTACCCATCGCTATCAGCCTGACATTGCCCGTGGTGAGTACGGCCACCGATAGTGCCAGCGCGCCACCGACGAGTTGCACGGCTGTGATGCCGCCCGACCAGTGCGCCAGTCGTAAGTCCATAAAATTTACCTTACAAAACGTGGCCCACAAGATCAGGAAGATGTTCATCGGAAACAGCACGTCTATGCACGGAGCCAGTATGTCGGAGGCCGCATGTAGGGCATCCACGCGAGTGAAGACGAAATATAGGCTCACCCCCACTGTGATGGCCACGGGCAGGGTCCAGTCTTTGAGAAATCGGATTATGCTTTTCATCAGTTTGCTGTTCGTGGCGAGCTATACGCTCTTGATGGCCAAAATTCCGTCGTTGAAATGTTCGCGATCCTTCGCCCCGTTGCGCAATTTGTTGCGATAGAAATAGATGGTGTTCACAGAGAGATTGAGGATTGTGGCCACGCGTCCCGCATCGGTGATGCCCAGTCGCCAGAGGGCCAACAAGCGCAGCTCGGTGGACATCAACTCATTCTCGGGTTTACTGATTTGCGCCTCGGGCAACATCAGTTGGTTCACCTTGATGATGAAGTCGGGATAGAGGCGCATGAAGGCTATGTCGAACTTACGCAGCAGTTCAGTCTGTGTCTTACCGATACCATCCTCCACGGTGAGCTGTTTGAGCAGTGCGCTGGCATCGTTGTTTTTCAGTTTTCTGACTACCAAGTGGCGCAGGTGAACAAACTCAAACGTGGCATCGGTGGCAATACCTAAGAAGTGGGTCAACGCGTCTGCCTGCGCCTCTATCTGAGCCTGGTTCGACGTGTCGCGAGCATTGGCATGCGCCGACGAGTCGAGCAGTTGGCGCAGTTGTGCCTGTGTCTGGCGTGCGCGTTTGCGCTGATAGTAGATCGCAAAGGCGATGATGACCATCAAGAGGCTGAAGGCCAAGGTAGTGACGATGGCTATCGTCTTCCACGTAGCAGCCTTTTCTATCTCGTGGTTCTCCAACTGCTCGAGCAGTGGCGAGAGTTGTATCAAGCGCGAGCGCGACCCGTAGTGCAATGCCTGTCGGTGCGCCAAGCGTAGGTAAGCCACGGCGCGTGTCCACTCTTCGTTGGCTATCATTTGTCGAGAGAGCGAGATGAGCGCCTCGTTGTCCATACGTGCGGCACGGATATTGTAGATGGCCGACAGAATGAGGTAGATGTCGCGTTGCTCGGCCATCGCTTCGGAACGATAGCGGTTGGAGATGACCATGCAGAGCGTACCACGTTCGCCGTCGGTCTCAGCACGTTCCAACCGCTGTTTCAGGTTGTCGATAACCTCCTTGTTGCTGGTGATAGAGGCGTTGGTGTGCAGAGCCTGCTCGAGTTCTTCGGGACAATAGTGGTAGAACGAATCTCGGATGTCCGCGATGAACCGCGCGTTGTCGGTCAACAAGCTGCCTGGCAGATTGTAGTGGTACACAAAGTCATTGATGTCGAAGTACGACTCGTAGATTTTCTTTTTCAGCTCTGGACTGATTGCCTTTGGACTGCGCGAGAGCGTGTCGAGTAGTGCAAAGGCGTATGAGGGCAATCCGGCGTGCCCGAGCAAGAGGGCGCGGTCGCACATCAGGGTGACGTAGAGCGGTGTAGCATTCATGCGCATGGCATACTCGATGGCCTCGGCGTTGAATGCCAAGGCGCTGTCGCTCTGGTACAAGAAGAAGAGGTTGGACAGCGTGCAGAGCAGTCGCGCCTTTTCTTCGTTGCCCGCTGTGCGCGACAACTCCTTGCGCGCATTGGCTATCTTGACTTCCAATAGCTGTGTGTACGTGCTGGCCTCGGCCACGGTGCGATCCAGCTCGCGCAGCAACGAGTCGCGGTCGTATGTCCTGGCGTGCGAAGCCAAGGCCATGAGGACAAAAAGTGCTGTAAAAACAAATTTTCTCATACGCGGGTTTGCTTTTCGTCCACAAAAGTAATATCTTTGTGCTAATGGCGAAGCGTATAGCCCCTGTTTTGACGTTTTTAGGCCTATTTTTAACATTTCTATATTTGAGGTGGTTTATACATAAATCTATGAAAGCATCTTATTTCGTGCTACCTAAAATATTGAAAACCAATGTATATTTTCTTTTCCTTGTTTTAGGTTTGGTTTTTATGGGCTTGTGAATATGGGTGTCCGTGTTGTATTTTTGCATCGTCTTACTGAAAAGGGCGCGAAGCCTTTGCAGTAATTCGCGGCCCGTGAGGGTGCCTCGCAGAACTTAGCTAATTTCAGAACTACGATGTCTGTAGCCTCGCCGATACCCACCACGTGGCATCGCCAAGCCAGACGAGAGATGAAAAAACTTTACCCCAAACAGCGCGGACAGCGGTCTGGCTGTGAAATGATGAGCTAATCTTTAGAAATCAGTGGTCTGTAGGCTCGCGAGTACCCAAATCCCGTTTCCTAATTATTGTTATTGTTATTCTTCGTGTACTCGCATTGCGTTTTTCTTTCCTACGGGCCATGAAGATTGTCCGTTCGAAGCCCGTTACTATTTCTTCGAACGGACTTTTTATGCACTCATCCCAAAGCGGCATCCCCATCTATTTTGCACGGCATCTGATGAATTTTCCGCCACCTCCTTTCTATTCTTTGCGGCCTCGGATGTATTCTATACATTTAGGTTTAGTTTGTGAAAACTTAACCTCAGTTTATGTAAACTTAGCCTAAATTCTTACAAACTTAGCCTTGATTTATAATCTTCCTCCCTATCTCGTGCAATCTTCCTCGTAAGGCGATGCCAAACCCAAGGCTTCTGCACAAAAAAACGCCCGTATACGATGCGAACGTATACGAGCGTGAGGGGGTGTAGCGTGCTTGTAGTGCCTATCCGAACCACATCATGACGATGACTTGTGCGATGATGACGCGCACAAACATGGAGAGCGGATACACGCTGGCGTATGCCACGGTGGCTTTGTCGCCTTCAGTGGTCTCGTTGACGTAGTCGAGGGCGATGGGGTTAGCCATGGCACCGCAGAGCATACCTGCTGTGCTGGCGTAGCTCCGTCCTCCAAACGACACGCAAGCCACTGCGACGGTCACTACGGGTAGCAGCGTGATGACCATCGCCCACGCGAACCACACGATGGCCGAGGGCGAACTGATGGTAGCAATGAATTCTGCGCCTGCGTCCAGTCCCAGACAGCCCAGGTACATCGTCAGACCCAGTGCGCGCAATATCTGATTGGCCGAAGTGGTGGTGTACGTCACCATGTGCAGCCTCGGGCCGAAAGCACCCACGATGATGCCCATCACAATGGGGCCGCCCGCCAGTCCTAAACGTACGGGAGCCGACATGCCAGGGAGGTAGAAAGGTATAGCTCCCAATATCAGACCGAGCACGATGCCCGAGAAAATGGCTACAAGGTTGGGCGTATCGAGCGAGCCCACGGCGTTGCCGAGTTGCTGCGCCACCTGTTTGACACCTTCGCGAGGGCCTACCACCGTGAGGCGGTCGCCAAAGAGCAGCACCAAGTCGGGGCGCGCCACCAATTGTACGTCGCCACGCTTGACGCGCGAGACGTTGATGCCGTAACGCGTGCGAAGTTGGAGGTCGCGCAGTTTGCGTCCGTTGATCTCGGCTTTGGTCACCACGATACGCTCCGAGATGAGCTTGTCGTCCAGTCTGTTCCAGTCTATGTCCGCTTTGTTCCAGTCAGTCTCGTCTCTGTGTCCGAAGAAGATGGTCAGCGCCTTGAGCTGCGTGCGTTCGGTGATGACCATAAGGCGGTCAGCCTTCTGTAGCGTGGTGTCAGCCTTGGGTAGCATCACTTTGCCTTCGCGCCAAAGGCGTGTGACGGTGAATCGACCGCTGTCCATCTCGGACACATCGCCGATGGTTTGTCCCACAATGGCGGGGTTGGTCACTTCAAAGGAGGTGATGAAGGCTTCCTCGGCGTTGTCGTTCTCGTTGCAGGATTTGCTTCGCTTGCTCAAAGGTCTCCTGACGAGCATCAAGGCCAGAATCACACCGATAGCGCCGATGGGGTAGGTCAGGGCGCATGCCAGCGCGGCTGTAGTGGCTGCGCCTGGGAGGCCGAGCGTTTTGAGCGCCTGTTGAGCCGCACCGAGCGCGGGTGTATTGGTGGTAGCTCCGCTGAGAACGCCCATCATGTCGGATAGAGGCACTACGCTGGTCCATACTGGCACGAGCGCTATCAGCGTACCCAATCCCACACAGAGCAGGGCAAAGATATTGAGCCGCGTACCGCCCTTTCGGAACGACTGAAAAAAGCCAGGCCCGACCTTCATACCTAAGGCATAGACAAAGATGACGAGGCCGAAACTCTCAGCATAGTCGAGCATATCCTGACTAAGGAGCGGCTTACCCGGATGTACGTAGTCGCCCAACGCACCAAAGAGTATGCCGATGAAGAAGACGTAGGTAACACCGAGACTGATGCCACGCCAACGTAGCGTCTTGGACAGCGTCAGACCGATGGCGCATATCAAACTAATAATAATGACAGCTTGTACGGGAGAATAGGTCAATAGTGTTTGCTGAAGCCACTCCATAAAATATTTGCTTAGAAACAGAGCGTTGGCGTAGGGGCTGTAGGGTAGGGCAGAACAGAGGTTCGTATGCCGATAGCCCACGTGCCAAACACAGGTTTTGGGAAACAAAAGTAAGCAAAGAAGCCTAATAATCGTCACCAAACGGCTAAGAAAACCCATTATCCACGTCGCGAAGCGCAGGGTTCGTCAGCCAGAAGCGTGGCATGTACAATGTTTTGCGTACTTTTGCCGCCGTATATCCATCAACCAACTTATTGTGATGAAAAAAGTATTATTCCTCTTCGCCACACTCTTTGTGGCCACAACACTCTCGGCGCAGCAGTTTACCCTCTCGGGTGTAGCGCCCACGGGTGCGAAACAAGTTTATCTTCAGTACCTCCCTGAGAGCGTGAGCGACAGCGTGTCGGTCGATGCTGCTGGGCAGTTCGTTTTTCGTGGAAACGCAGACGGTAAACACATCGTCAGGGTGTTCACCACGGGCGAACAGCATGCATCGCTTGTCGTATTTGCCGAGGGAGCGGTGACAGCCGATTTGGTCAATCTGGAAGCACATGGCAATGCTGAGACCGACTCGTTGACGGCGTATCAAGCGTGCATTCGTCAGCTCACCCAACCCGTCTATGCACAGCGGCAACAACTCATGGACAAGCGCAATAGCGGAGCAGAGCTGACCGAAGAAGACCTCGCCGCCTTCTATGCCGTAGCCGACTCTGTCGAACAACAAATGATGCAATACAGCAAGCGCGTTCTCGCTCAAAATGCGACGATGCGCTTTCCCGCTTATATCGTGCTGGACGGTGTGAACGACTTTAGTCGTGAAGACTTGATTGCCTTGGACGTGCCTACAAATGCGTTTATGAAAGAACCCTGCTTGGACAAAGTGCGAAATCTCATTGAGGCTTACCGCCGCACACAGGTGGGCACCCGATTTGTGGACTTTGAGATGGCCGATACAGCGGGTGTGATGCATCGTTTGAGCGAGTTTGTCGGTACGGGACACTATGTGCTGATAGATTTCTGGGCTACATGGTGCGGCCCATGCATGCGCGAACTGCCCAATGTGAAAGCCCTCTACGACAAATACCACGAGCGAGGTTTCGACATCGTAGGTATTTCGTTCGATACCGAAGGTGAGAACTGGCGCGCAGTGATTCAGCGAAAAGAGATGAACTGGATACATCTGAGCGACTTGGGAGGTTGGAAATCCCTGCCCGTGGACTTCTATGGCGTACGTGCGATACCTTTCACGATGCTCA
Organism: Bacteroidaceae bacterium; assembly: GCA_017479555.1. GTDB lineage: Bacteria > Bacteroidota > Bacteroidia > Bacteroidales > Bacteroidaceae > Alloprevotella. The sequence goes on from JAFVCB010000011.1 coordinate 9,915, forward strand.
TAGCACCCGATGGCACCATTCTCCAAACCAACCTCGCGGGCGAGCGTCTCTCTACCTGTCTAAGTGAGATTTTCGACCAGCAATAAGCCCCGCGCGATGAGCCGTGCTTGATGCCAATCGTCCTCAGTCCAACAGGCACACTTCGCTCATTGACACCCCATCTCGCGCCACAAATACGCGTGGACAAAAATACAGCCGCTTGAAGCAAATGGTTTCAAGCGGCTGTTGTAGTTACAAGGTTTGTTTTAGTTTGTCCCCATGGTTTGTTCAGTGATTAGCCATGAAGCGCTTCATGCCACGCTGAACGAATATCCTCGAACCAATGTGGGTTAGAGGTTGGGGTTGATAGCGTTCCACTCGCTGACAGGAGGAACGATGTTGAGCGTAACGAGTTCGTCGCGCATCTTGCAGAGGTGCTCGTAGCTTTGGTCGAGTTTAGCGAGTTCCTCAGCTGTGCCTTGAGGCATACGGTAGGTGCATCCCTGAGCGTCAAGCGTGGTGTCCATGGCCATCATGATACGTTGGTACTTGTCGTTGTTCACGAATGTGCCAGCAGGATAACGGAAAGGCTCGCCGCCCATCACGCTACGAATCATTTCCACACTGAGGTAAGCAGGACTTTGGAAAGAGCTACGACCACGGAGCTTGATGATGGCAGCACCGCCCTGAGTAACATCTTTCTTCATCTGTTCCCATTCAGCCTCGGGGAATTCTTCTGTGCCAATTATATCGGTGAGCGGCTTGCCAGCAATCTTCACGTTGCTACCAAAAACAGCCATTTGCTCACCATGTCCACCGTAAGTAGCGCAGCCAGTCACTTCGCTCTGCATCACACCAAACTTCTTGGCCAATGCGCTCTGAAGACGAGTGCTGTCGAGTGCTGCTAATGTGGTAACCTGTGAGGGTTTCAGTCCACTATAGAGGAGGGTTACCAAACCCGTGAGGTCGGCGGGATTGAAGATGATGACCACGTGCTTCACATCGGGGCAGAACTCCTTGATGTTCTTGCCAAGTCCCTCAGCAATGGCACAGTTGCCAGCCAAGAGGTCTTCGCGAGTCATGCCTTCCTTGCGTGGTGCACCTCCACTGGAGATGATATATTTGGCATCAGTAAAAGCCTCGCGGACATCGGTGGTGGCTGTGATGCAAACGTCACCAAAACCGCATTGACGCATTTCTTCAGCTACACCCTCGGGTGAAAAAACGTCGTAAAGGCAAATGTTGTTGGTCAAACCCATTGTGAGTGCGGTCTGAACCATGTTGGAGCCAATCATACCAGCTGCGCCGACGATGACCAGCTTCTCGTTAGTTAAAAAAGCCATTGGATGATTACGTATTAAAAGGTTAGAAATATCTTTTTCGCTGCAAAGGTAAACAAATCTTGTTTATGGTATGTGCTATAACTTAGTATTTCCTTTATTATAAGTATGTTTTACAGCTTTGATACCTTAAGCACTTTTGCTCGTCAAGGTAAAGGAGAAGCAAACTTTGCTTGGCTTCCTTGGCTTAACGAAAAAGTTATCAAGACATCTAAAGCTCATTTATAGAACAAACCTTAACTTTGCACGTGCATCTTATTGCATCTTAATACTATGAAGCACACGATACAAATTCGTACGGAGGCATTGCGAGCTTGGATGAAAGCCGAAGCGCTCGATGCCTTTATTATACCAACGGCAGACCCACATGGTAGTGAGTATCTCCCAGACTATTGGAAGTGTCGTAGTTTCCTGACGGGTTTCACTGGCTCGGCAGGTGTAGCAGTCGTAACCCATCGTCGCGCAGCCCTTTGGACCGATTCGCGCTATTTCATTCAGGCAGCAGAGGAATTGAACGATACACCTTTCGAACTGATGCGCGAAGGAGAGCCTACCACCCCCAATATAGGAGAATGGTTGGCGCAAGAAACAGACGTATTGGAGGTTGGTGCAACGTCGCTTTTGGTAAGCGAAGATTTTGCAGCAAACGTTTTGCAAGAGATGGTGAGCGTATCCGATGAGGCCTCGTCAACCTCGTCTCCACGCCGACCACACTTCCGATACACCTCCGACCCATTTGAGTCGTTATGGAAAGAACGCCCTGCCTTACCTACGGGTCAGATAGTACCACAATCCGAAGCCTACACTTCGCAGACGATAAACGAAAAGAGGGCAAAACTCACACAGGGTATGAACGCAGACGACGTGTTGGTGCTAACCGACTTGTCGCAAATCGCTTGGACGCTCAATCTGCGGGGAAGCGATATCGCATACAATCCAGTGTTTTTGGCCTATTTACTACTATGGCCTACGGGAGGTGCGCTCTGTGTAGATAAGGCCAAACTCACTACAGCGGCTTGCCAATCTTTGCAATCTGCACAGATACAGGTGTATCCTTACGATGGGGTGACAGACCTCATAGCACAACTACATTCAGAGCAGCCACAAAGATGCTGGAAAATGTATACCTCGCCCTCAGCTTATTTCAGTCAGTACTTTGTCTCGAAAGGTATCGCCCTACAAATAGAAGCACCCCTTGCCGACCAACTAAAAGCCATCAAGGACGAAAAAGAGCAAGAAGGTTTTCGTCAAGCCATGGAGCGCGACGGTGTGGCGCTTGTACAGTTCAGACGCTGGCTTGACGAAGCCTTGCAGGGCGATATGCCACTTACAGAGCAGGAGATAGATTGTCAACTCACAGCGCGGCGCGCAGCACAGCATGGATTTGACTCACTCAGTTTCGGAACGATCGCTGCGGCAGGCGCTCACGGGGCGATAGTACACTATGAAGCACCCGAATCGACAGAGACACCTATCGAGCGGAAGAGTTTCTTGCTTCTTGATAGTGGCGCACAATATGATTGCGGCACCACAGATATAACCCGCACGATACCTTTAGGTATCCTGTCCGAAGAAGAAAAGCGAGTGTATACCTTAGTGTTAAAAGCTCATATAGGTCTTGCACGCTTACGTTTCCCCCAAGGGACAAATGGATTACAGGCAGACACGGCAGCACGCGCACCGCTATGGCAGGCAGGTTTCGACTTCGGGCATGGCACAGGGCATGGAGTAGGAAGCCACCTCTGCGTACACGAAGGACCTCATCAGATACGAAAAGATAAACGAGCTTGTACACAAGTACCCTTACAGGCAGGCATGACCATTACAGATGAACCAGGGATTTACCTTGAGGGACGTTTTGGCGTACGATTAGAAAACGTCTTGTTGGTGCGTCAAGAGCCAGACGGTTTCTTAGCCTTTGAAGCCCTGACACTTTGTCCTTTCGATACCACTCCCATACTTGTGGATATGCTCACTTTCGAAGAGAAAGCTTATCTGAACACCTATCACGCCGCAGTGCGCCGCAGATTACTTCCACTGCTGACAGAGGAGGCCGACCGTCAATGGCTCTTGAGAGCGACTGAAAGCCTATAATGCAAATGCAGTAGTCAACCACGGTATGCGTAGGGGTGCATAAAGGTAAATCAGAGATAGGTTTGCTTGCAGAAGACCGCGTATTGAAGTATCTTTGCACCGTACTTATAGTAGTGGCTTTAGCGATTTTCAGTGGAGGCAAATTGTGTCTTTTCGATTTAGGAAACATAGCATCAAAGCCCCAAGGCATACCATAGGTATCGATGATACAAATTGATAGAACATACCTTAAATATTTGAATTTTTAGCATGGCACTTCAATGCGGAATAGTAGGACTTCCCAATGTGGGTAAATCCACCCTTTTCAATAGCCTTTCGAGCGCAAAGGCGCAGGCAGCAAATTTCCCTTTTTGTACGATAGAACCCAATGTGGGCGTAATCACAGTGCCCGATGAACGCCTTGGACGTTTAGCCGAGATAGTTCATCCGGGACGCATCGTTCCTGCAACGGTAGAAATCGTAGATATAGCAGGACTGGTCAAAGGAGCTTCGAAAGGAGAAGGACTGGGCAATCAGTTTTTAGGCAATATACGCCAAACAGATGCCATTATTCATGTGCTGCGCTGTTTTGATGATGGCAATGTGGTGCATGTTGACGGCAGTGTAGATCCAGTTCGCGACAAAGAGATTATAGACACAGAGCTGCAGCTCAAAGATCTTGAAACTGTAGAAAGCCGATTGGCTAAAACCGAAAAATTAGCAAATATCGGCAACAACAAAGACGCGAAAGTAGAACTCGGTGTGCTTCAAGCCTATAAAGCCGCATTGGAAAGTGGACGTTCTGCTCGTACGGTGCAGTTTGAAACCAAAGAAGAGCAACAAGCCGCACACGACCTGTTTTTGCTCACGTCAAAACCCGTGTTGTACGTCTGCAACGTGGACGAGGGAAGTGCAGTGACAGGCAATGCCTATGTAGAATCTGTGCGCGAGGCAGTCAAAGATGAACACGCAGAAATCTTGGTAATAGCCGCTCGTACAGAAGCCGATATTGCAGAGTTAGAAAGTTTTGAAGAGCGACAAATGTTCCTCGAAGACGCAGGTCTCTCAGAGAGCGGTTGCAACAGATTAGTCAAAACAGCCTATCACATGCTCGGTCTACAAACCTTTATTACTGCAGGCGAGATGGAAGTCAAGGCTTGGACTTATCGTAAGGGTTGGAAAGCACCACAGTGTGCTGGTGTGATACATACCGATTTTGAGCGCGGCTTCATTCGTGCAGAAGTTATCAAATACGATGATTATCTACGTTTAGGTAGCGAAGCCGCAGTACGTGAGGCAGGATTGCTCCATGTAGAAGGCAAAGAATATGAA
>JAFVCB010000012.1 GCA_017479555.1 Bacteroidaceae bacterium
CATAGAGGCGAAGAGTTGCTCATCTACATCCCTACGTTGGGTTTTATCCTTACACATAGCTATCTGCTGAAAGTGCTGCACCTTACTTCGCTGCTACAAATCCTATGAGCGAAAGCAAGGCGCAGAGGAACACCACACGGGGTTATAACACCGCAAAATGGATGCAGCGTTTTAGAAATCGATACTTATGGTATACTTATATTGCCCAGGCGCAACCTCGCCCAAGGGTGTAATCATAAACGTGGACATGAGGGCATTGAGACCGTCTTCGCTGTTTACAATCTGCCAAAACTCCTTGATGTCGCGTACGCCACCGCCTTCAAAGCGTTGGCCTGGGATAAGGAAGGAGGGGTCTGCACCTGTGCGGTCGGTGTAGATGCCATATTCTTTGGCTTCAATGAGGAAACGGTCGTAGTCCTCTTTGTTGCAGAAAACAATCTCACCGCCACTGCTGGTAAACGCATTGATATAGAGTACGACAGGATGCGGACCACGGGGGATGATATGATAGTATTCGCCCGTCTCTTCGTTGTATTTGACATTCACGTTCGCGTGGGAGGCGTAGTAGAGTTCTTTAGCCGCAAGCCCAACTTCGCTTTCGGCTGCGAAATCACGAATGAAATACACGAGATAAAGCCCCGCATTCTCTGTCAGTTCGTTGGGCGCAGGTAGGAAATCTGCATCCACGCTCGCCCGCAAGACGTTGAGGATAGTATGGAAGCTCACACGGGACGAGGAGGACGTATAGGCATCGTCTTCGGTTTGTGCCTGTAAAGCGAGGAAAGGCAGCAGGGCGAGGAGGGCTAATAGACTGAACTTTTTCATAATCATGCGCATTTTGTGGTTGACCAATAGATTTTTTACGGAATGGAACGAAAGGAAAGCCTTGCTGAGGAGCAAGTAGCGAGGAGAATGGTCTCCAAAAACTCCCGCTCCAACGGCTTCGTTGCTGCAAACTTACACAATCCGCACGAAAATACGTTGTGGAAAAACCGTTTTCGTTGTTCGACGCAGCGTACACCGCGTATAAATGAGACGCGCTGGCTTGTGAATTGCTGAACACTTCTTACCTTTGTAGGCCAAACTGTTTTCGTATGCATTCCTTCAGTCTCCACAGTCCTTACCAGCCCACGGGCGACCAGCCCGAGGCTATACGTCAGCTCACAGAGGGTGTGCTGGGTGGCGAACCCGCGCAGACCTTGCTCGGCGTGACGGGTAGCGGCAAGACGTTCACCATTGCCAACGTGATTGCCAACGTGGGTAAACCGACCCTCGTGCTTTCGCACAACAAGACCTTGGCAGCCCAGCTCTACGGTGAGTTCAAGCAGTTCTTTCCCGACAATGCCGTGGAGTACTATGTCTCTTACTACGATTACTACCAGCCCGAGGCGTATATCGCCAGCACGGATACGTATATCGAGAAAGACCTTGCTATCAACGAGGAAATAGACCGGCTGCGCCTGCGTGCTACTTCGGCGCTACTATCTGGGCGCAAGGACGTCGTGGTAGTCAGTAGCGTGTCGTGCATCTATGGTATGGGAAATCCAGGAGCATTCTACGAGAACCTCATTGAGTTACAAGCTGGACGCATCTTGGCGCAAAGCATGTTGCTCAACAAGTTGGTAGCCTGTCTATACGTACGCAACGACGTAGCACCCAAGGGTGGCTGTTTTCGCGTCAAGGGCGACACGGTGGAGATCTTTCCGCCCTATGCCGAGAACATGGTGCGCGTGACATTCTGGGGCGACGAAATAGAGACCATCGAGGAGGTAGACATCGACAGCGGCGTACGCACGGGACGCTTCGATGAATACAAAGTCTATCCTGCCAATCTCTTTCTGACCAGCAAAGAGATGCAGGAGCATGCCATTCGTCAGATACAGGACGACCTCGTAGATAGGCTCGAAGAGCTCAACCTTCAAGGCAAAAAGCTCGAAGCCCAGCGACTCAAGGAGCGCGTGGAGTACGACATAGAAATGATACGCGAACTCGGACACTGCTCGGGCATAGAAAACTATTCGCGCTACTTCGACGGGCGAGAACCTGGCACACGCCCCTATTGCCTCTTAGACTTTTTCCCCAACGACTTTCTCATCGTCATAGACGAGAGCCACGTTTCTATACCGCAGATACAAGCTATGTACGGCGGAGACCGCAGTCGTAAGACTGCACTCGTGGAATACGGTTTCCGTTTGCCCGCAGCACTCGACAACCGTCCGCTCACATTCGAGGAGTTCAGAGAGATGGCCAAGCAGGTCATCTACGTATCGGCCACGCCCGCCGACTACGAACTCTCCGAGAGTGGTGGCGTGGTGGTGGAACAAGTGATACGCCCCACTGGACTGCTCGACCCCTACATCGAAGTACGCAGCAACGACTATCCCGTAGATGACCTCGTAGAAGAGATACAGCGATGTCGCGAACACAGACAGCGCGTACTCGTCACAACGCTGACCAAACGCATGGCCGAGGAGATGAGCGAATATCTGCTCAACCTCGGTGTACCTACGGCCTACATCCACAGCGATGTCGATACGCTCGAGCGCGTACAGATTATGGAAGACCTCCGACGCGGCACGTACGACGTGCTGGTGGGTGTCAACCTCCTGCGCGAGGGATTGGACCTCCCCGAGGTGGCTCTCGTGGCTATCCTCGATGCCGACAAGGAAGGCTTTCTGCGCTCCCACCGCAGTCTCACACAGACTGCTGGACGCGCCGCGCGCAATGTGGACGGACGGGTCATCATGTACGCCAAGCGCATCACGGACTCCATGCAACTCACTATTGACGAAACGGAGCGCCGCCGCGCCAAACAGCAGGCTTACAACGAGGCGCACGGCATCACACCCCAACAAATCGTGCGCGCCTTCTCCAACGGCGAATTGGCATCGGCCTCATCGCGTCACACGGACAAGAAAACGGCTTTTCAGAGCGCGCGCCTCTCGCCCGACGTGGAGAAACACCAATACGCACTGGCTGCAGAACCACACCTGGTGGCTGGCGAAGCATCTACGTCCTATCAGGCCGCGTCGCTGACCGAGCGCATGCAACAGATAGAGGCCGACATGCGGGCGGCGGCCAAGCGGCTGGATTTTGTCACGGCAGCACAACTGCGCGACCTGCTGTTGGAGCTGCGTGCCAAGACACAGTAGGTGCGCCAATAGTGCTTCGGGCTGTGAATCGTTAGGGACATCGTAGAACATATATGCGGAGAGACTCTTGCGCAACACCATGATGCGCAAGAGTCTCTCCGTTTTGCTGCACCTCCATCACGTCCTCGGTGCGTGCTGCATAGGTAGGCGAGGTATCGGATGGGCTTTGCAGCAAAGAATTCATCACGATGACACGACAAAATCATCGTGATGAAATTGTCGTGTCATCGTGAAGATTTTGTCGTGTCATCGTGATGAATTCCTTCCGCGTGGCTTTTCAGTATGGAATAGAAGACTGAATGAGTGCCACGGCTTGGGCAGAGATGCCTTCTTCGCGGCCTTCAAATCCGAGGCGCTCGGTGGTGGTGGCCTTGACAGACGTGGCCTCAATGCTGATGTCCATCAGCGGGGCGAGCGTGGCGCGCATAGCGTCGATGTAGGGCGCCAGGCGCGGACGCTGGGCGCATACGGTGGCATCGACATTCACGATGACGTAGCCGTGCTCGTGGAGGAGGTCGGTGGTGCGGCGCAGCAAGATTTTGCTGTCTATGCCCTCGAACTGCGCGGATGTGTCGGGGAAATGCTTACCTATGTCGCCCAGGGCGGCAGCTCCCAAGAGGGCATCGCAGATGGCGTGTATCAGTACGTCGGCATCGCTGTGACCCAGCAGGCCGGTGCTATGAGGAATTTCTACACCGCCTAAAAACAATTTTCTATCGGCCACCAAGCGGTGTACATCGGTGCCAAAACCTATCCTGAACATAAGGCTACTGATGGGTTCGTGTTGCAGAAAAAAAAGAGAGGGGAACGGGCGTGGCCTATCTGCGACCGAAGAGGTCGCGCAGCCCGTCGAAATCGAACGACAATGAGACGCGGAGCGTACGGTCGAGCGGGTTGGTACTCTGCGTAGCTATGACATATCCTGCGTCGATACTGAGTACATTCATGCGGAAGCCTGCGCCGACGGTGAAGTATTTGCGCCCGCCCTGCGCATCGCTCTCGTTGCGATAGCCAGCACGTAGGGTGAACTTGTCGTTGTAGGTATATTCGGCACCGATGCTCCAATAGATTTCTTCGAGTTCGCCCTTGAATCCTTTCTCGCTATCACCGAAGCTCTTGAAGATACCACTGATGGAGGACATATCATAGTAGTTGTCCTGAATGCGTTGGTTGAAATCTTCGTCGCTCTCGTCTGCACGCTGCAGCGGCATGGAGGGTACGAGCAATTTGCTCACGTCGAAGGCCACGCTGAAACGGTTGTACTCATTGACAGGTATCATCAGGCTGGCTCCGAGAGCAAGTTTGGTGGGAAGGAAGTAGGAACGGTCGTCGCCGTAGCTAATCTTGGAACCTATGTTGCTCACGTTCAGACCCAATCCGAGTTGGCACTCGCGTTGCCCCAGATTGAGGTAGCTCTGATTGTAGAGCGCGATGTCGGCGGCAAATGCCGAGCCAGGTTCTTGGTTGTCGTCGTAGTGTCCGCTAAGGTCGGAGTAGATATAGCGCAATGCCACAGCGGCGCTGAACGTTTCGGAGAGCATTCGGGAGTAGGCCGCATCGACGGCAAACTCGTACGGCTTGATGGTCATCGAAGCATCCTCTGTAATCACGTCGCCGAGGGAGAAGTAGCGAACGGAGGCGCTCACCGCGCTGTAGTCACCAATGCGATAGTATCCGGCAGCGTTGATCATATTGATGCCCTGCGTGAGTTGGCGCAGCCAGGGTGTGTAGTCGATACTCATGCCCGCCCGGCTGATGGTGAAGGGATACTTGGCGGGGTTCCACGACTGGGAATGCACGTCGGGGTCGGTGGCTACACCGACATCGCCCATACCGCCAGCGCGTGCCTCGGGACAAATGCTCTGTGAAGCTACGGCGGTGAGGACCGGATTGAACTGGTCTACGATTTCGTCGCCATCTTGTGCCCAAAGTGTGACGGGCAAGAGCGACAGGGCGACAAGGAGCAGGGCATGAAGCCTATTCTGATGGGTCATAGAGTTGGTCTGTAGGTGGAATGGTTGGCCATGTACGTGCCTTGCTTGCCAAGCACCTTGGGAGAGCGCGGGGCTGAGTTAGGCTGCGTACCTTTATAATAAACGCGCGGGGTGTTTCTTTATTGTCTTTGATAGTGCAAATAATCCTTAAACGGAGTGGCGGGCTGCAAAACCTACGGGGGCTGCAAACGCTCGCGGGATGGGCAGAGCGCTTAGCGTGTGACAATGATCTTCACGCCTGGGCTCTCGTTGCCGCCCTGCGTAGCCTGGATGATATATACGCCAGCCGTGAGGTTGCCGCCTCCCTGCATGACGAGCGGCCAGGTCTCGAAGGCGTAGGCTTTGCCATAGCTATCTACGCGCTGCGACCATAGTCTGCGGCCCAGCAGGTCGTAGGCTGAGAGTACCACAGGTTCGGTGCTCTCGGTGTCGATGCCCTGCACGATGAGGCGCGCATAGCCCTGAGCGGGATTGTTGGCCGAGAAGACAGTGAGTCCCGTGGTGATGTCGTAGCGTACGTTGAAGCCCAGGCTGACGGTGGTGCTGTTGTCGAACACGTCCCACACGCGGAGCGAGAGGGTGTGATGCCCCTCGGAGAGTCCCATTACGGGGTAGGTTATCGTTCCACTCTGATAGGAGCCAAAGTCGTAAAGGAAGTAGTCGTTCAGGACAGTGACGTCGGTGGTCTTGCCGTCTATCCACATCTCAATGTCATGTCCTACGGACGCACTGGTGGTGTTGATGCCACTCTCGTCGTGGACGGTAGCGCCGAGTGTGAACACGCTGCCGACGGTTGTTCCCTCAATAAATCCCTCGGGGTCGCCAAGCATGGCTACAACGGTTGGTCCTTGGGTATCGTGCGCCCCGCTGTCGGCTGTGCCGTTGAGGTGGAACTGCGTGCTCTCGCCGTGTCCCTCTTTGGTGCGGTCGTTGTTGACGGCATAGAGTACCAACCGCGCATCGTCGTCGCTGTAGCTCAGCGCCAAGGGGATGCGTGCTTCAAAACTGAACTTACCAGCCCGCACGCTGTCGCGTCCCTCGTAGAGCTGCACGGTGCGCTCGCGATAGGTCATGGGACGCTCCGCCGTGCCAGCGTTGTTGAGACACGTGACCGTCTCTATGCGATCGAAGAGCGTGGCGGTGACTTCTCCGTTGAACTGTGTATCGATGGCGTCGGCATCGGAATCGGTGGCGACGTGACCAGAGAAACGCACGATTTGTCCTGCACGAAGCTGCATGAATGTGGAAGCCGTAATGGGCTGTCCATCGATGCTGTCGAGCACCACCGTGCCCGTAGGCAGTTGGAGCGTGACGGCTGGGTCGCCGAGCAAGGCGTATTTGAGCTTGTTGTAGGTGACATCGCGTCCAGTGGTGACAAGTCCGTTCTTGCAGATACGCAGTGCTTCGCCGAGCGTATGGCGCTGCCCTGTGGTGGCATCTACGGAGAAGATGTTCTGACAAAAGAGGTCGTTGAGCGCACTATTATAGCTGGCATACACGGCACGGGCA
>JAFVCB010000086.1 GCA_017479555.1 Bacteroidaceae bacterium
GTTTATAGTGTGGACAAGAAAGGAAAGGTGGTGCGCCTCACACCACAGGACGGCTACAACGAGGCTATCTTCAGCCACGATTTCCGCTATTTCCTCAATACGTATAGCAATGCTACTCAGCCGCCCGTCTTCACCCTCGCCGACCAGTCGGGAAAAGTGACCACGACACTCCTCGACAATGCGTTCCTGAAAACACAAGCCGATGCGCTCTGCGGGCAGAAATCGTTTTTCACCTTTACCACACAGGACGGTGTGACACTCAACGGATGGATGATTAAACCGCGCGACTTCAATCCCGCTAAACAGTATCCCGTAGTGATGTACCAGTATAGCGGCCCTGGCTCGCAGGAGGTCAAAGACGAGTGGGGAATGGGTTTCTATCCAGGAGGCTTCATTGAGAGTTGCTGGGCGCAAGATGGTATCATCGTGGCCTGTGTAGATGGACGCGGCACAGGTGGACGCGGCATCGCTTTCGAGCAGTGTACCTATCTCAACTTGGGACAAAAGGAAGCTGCCGACCAGGTTGCAGCAGCCCGCTACTTAGGTTCGCTTCCCTACATAGATGCCCAGCGCATAGCCATCTGGGGTTGGTCGTTTGGCGGTTTCAATACCCTTATGTCAATGACCGAAGCCCCTGTATTCCGTTGCGGCGTGGCCGTTGCAGCACCCAGCAACTGGAAGTACTACGACTCCGTATACACAGAGCGCTATATGCGTACACCGCAGCGCAATGCCGCAGGCTATGATGTCAATCCGATGTCGCGTGCGAGTCAGTTACATGGCGACCTATTGCTCATGCACGGCACAGCCGACGACAATGTACATGTGCGCAACTACTACGAAATGAGCGAAGCCTTGGTGCAAGCGGGCATCCCCTTCCGCCAACAGCTCTATACCAATCGCAATCACAGCATTTATGGAGGTAGAACGCGGCAGCACCTGTTCCAGACGATGACAAGCTTCTGGCGCGAGAAACTCCTTCAAGAATAATCTTCATAGTACACCATATTATATATAATATATATGGTATAGGAATAGCGTAGCACGCTCTTCTATCCTACACACACCTTACAGCTTTTACCAAAACAATCTATCATACCTATGAGAAACATCGTAGAAAAATTCGCAATCCGCGGCACCGTAGCCGAGGTGAAGCCTCTCGGAAACGGTTTGATTAACACCACTTACAAGGCTACCACAGTAGAACCCGATGCACCCGACTACGTGCTCCAGAGCGTCAATCACGCCATCTTCCCCGATATGGATCTGCTGATGGGCAACATCGTAGCCGTGACAGGACATATTCGTCAAAAACTCGAGGCTAAGGGTACAGCAGATATCGACCGCAAAGTGCTGCAGTTCGTACCTCTCAAGGATGATGCGGAGAAGTACTACTACTTCGACGGCGAAAAATACTGGCGCATCATGGTGTTTATCCCCGACACGCTCTCTATGTCAGAGGTGACACCCGAGAGTGCTGCCATCGTAGGCGAAACGTTTGGCGATTTCCAAGCTATGCTCGCCGACATCCCCGCTCAACTTGGAGAAACCATCAAGGACTTCCACAATATTGAGTTCCGCTTGCAACAGCTCAAGGAGGCCGTAGCAGCCGACCCCAAGGGACGTGTAGCTGAGGTGAAAGACCTGTTGGACGAAATAGAAAAACGCTCGGAAGTGATGGCCAAGAGCGAACGCCTCTATCGTGAAGGCAAGCTCCCCAAGCGTATCTGCCATTGCGACACGAAGGTAGACAACATCCTCTTCGACAAAGACGGATCAGTGCTCTGCGTGATAGACCTTGACACCGTGATGCCTTCTTTCATCTTCTCCGACTTTGGAGATTATCTGCGTAGTGCAGCCAATCCTGTAGCCGAGGATAGCCCCGAATACGACAAGGTGGATTTCCGTATGGACATTTTCAAAGCCTTCACCAAGGGATACCTCAAGGCAGCAGACTTCCTCACACCCATTGAGATAGAGAACCTGCCCTATGCCGCACTGCTCTTCCCCTACATGCAGCTCGTGCGCTTCTTGGCCGACTACATCAATGGCGACACCTATTTTGGTATCAAATATCCCGAGCACAACCTCGTGCGTTCGCGCAACCAATTCGCTTTGGTACAAGCCGTAGAACGTCGTACGCCCGAGATGGAAGCTTTCATCAAGGAAGTACTCGGATAAGCACAATCATGTAGCCTAAGCCAAGCCTCTTTTTTAGAGATATACAGCGATGCAGAAATGGTGTAGCCATCATCTGCATCGCTTTTTGCTATTCATATAGCGCATTCACAGACCATGCTGCCCATGATTTTTGCGTAAACCTCAAAAACAAGTTCCTAAAACTTTGCATACGCCAAAAAATAAAGTTACTTTTGCGGCAATTCAAACACAATAACCGCTGTAGGTTAAA
>JAFVCB010000002.1 GCA_017479555.1 Bacteroidaceae bacterium
AATGCTCGCGGCGAACTCGTGGGTATCAATGCGATGATTTACTCGCAGACTGGTAGCTATGCAGGTTATGGCTTTGCCATTCCCACCTCTATCATGAGCAAGGTGGTCAACGATCTCAAGGAACATGGACAGGTGCAGCGCGCTATGCTTGGTGTGAAGGGGCGCGACATTGATGCTTACATTGAGCAGCTCGAGCACGATGGTGAGGAAGTGCCCGACTTCGGCACAGTTACAGGTGTATACGTCAAGGAAGTACTCAAGAATGGAGCTGCTGCAAAAGCTGGCATACAGGAGGGCGACGTGATACTCTCTATCGACGGAAAGAATGTAGCCAAGTTTGGTGAACTGCAAGAAATTCTCGCCAGCCACAACCCAGGCGACAAAGTCAAGGTAGTGTTGCTCCGCAATAAAGAGAAAAAGGAAGTCACCGTCACGCTTCGCAACGAACAGGGCGGCACCGATATCCTTGAGCAAGTCAATACCGACGATTTAGGTGTTGCTCTGCGTGTACTCAAAGATAACGAAAAACGTACACTCGGCGTATCCTACGGTCTCATCGTCACCGCAGTTCGCGATGGCTTGTTCAAGAAAGCAGGCATCAGCAAGGGATTTGTCATCCTGCAAATCAACGATGTACCCATGCGTACACAAGACGACTTTGACAATGTGGTGCAGTCCACCAACAATAGCGATGAGCGCGTACTTTGGATTCGTGCGCTGACCGCAACGGGTCGTCCCAAGTCCTTCGCTATCGATCTCAGTGCAGAGGCTGAATAATTCCTCGCGACCATAAATACTATCACAACGACACGGCTGTCAAGGTGCAGACCTTTGCAGTCGTGTCGTTGTTTTAGCCATTTCCTAAATGCAATCTACGAGCATGTTAGCAGGAAGACGCTACTTCTTCCTCGAACTGATGAGCCATAGTCCCAAAGTCGTCAGCGCGCCATTGAGTAGGAGCAATTCGTAGCTGAAGTGGTAGTTCCACCAACGTGGCGCACCGTAGTCCAATACGGCACATAGGATAGGGGAGAGCAGAGCGATGAGCGGCACAAACCTGTCGCGCACCACGCGCTGGCAAGCCATGCCAAAGACAAACATACCCAACAATGGGCCGTAGGTGTAGCCCGCCATACGATAGATGGTGTCTATCACCGTGCCGCTGTCTGCCCACCAAAATAGTGCTATGCAGGCTGCAAAGGCGAAAGCCACACCAATATGCACAACACGTCGCACACGCTCAGCCCGCGTGGCTTCGTAGCCCTCGCGCTCCACGTCGAGCAGGTCTACGCAGATGCTGGTGGTAAGCGAAGTCATCGCGCTGTCGGCACTCGAGAGGGCTGCCGAGGCTATACCTATCGTGAACGGAAAAACTACGGCTATGCCCAGAACACCACTGTTGATGAGAAAAGGCAGCACCCTGTCGCCCTGTTCGGGGAGGGCAATGCCTTGTTGCGCTGCGAAGCTATAGAGCAATACGCCCAGCGTGAGGAAGAGCAAATTCACAGGCAGGAAGCAAGCACCGTAGACGCACATATCCTTCTGTGCATCGCGCAAGCGCGGACACGTCAGGTTCTTCTGCATCATGTCTTGGTCCAGTCCCGTCATCACGATGGTGATGAACATACCGTTGACAAACTGTCGCCAGAAGTACTGCGTGCTGTTAGCGTCCCAGCAGAACACCCGTCCCATCTCGCTGTGTGCTATCGTGTAGGCAATGCCACTCACACTGAGGTGCATCTGGTGGGCTACAATCGCGATGATGGCTACTGTGGAGACCAACAAGCACAGCGTTTGCAAAGCATCGGTGCGCACCAGCGTGTAGATACCGCCACGTTGGGTATAGAAAAATACGGCTGCTAAGACAATCACAACTGTGAGCCAAAAAGGCAAGCCCAAGGAAGCCATCGTCAGTTCGTGGAGAACCATACAGGCCAAGAACAAACGCGCCGAAGCTCCCGTGAGTTTGCTCAAGAGGAAAAACAATGCGCCTGTGCGATGGCTCTTAGGACCATAACGCACAGAGAGATAGCTGTAGATACTGGTCAGACGCAGTCGATAGTAGAGCGGCAAGAGCAAACAGGCTATCACGACGTAGCCAGCAAAGAAGCCCGCACACATCTGCAAATAGGTCATACCTGTAGCCCGTACCCAACCTGTCACACTCACCACCGACACACCGCTCACACTGGCTCCTATCATCCCAAAAGCTACCAACCACCAAGGAGAACGGCGCTTGCCGCGAAAAAACAGGTCGTTGTCGCTCTGCCGACGTTGCCGACGAGCCACGATGAGCAGTAAAGCCACATATACAGTCAAGGCCGCGATAGCCACATGGTGAAGCATCATATTGTGAATAGAGAAAAACGTAAATCGATTGAGTGATTTTGCAGTCTTTTCAGCCTGCAAAACGACTTGAACGCCGAAAAAAACTGGGCAAAGTTCCAATAGAGACTACGATACAGTCGCTCGTTGCTGTGCCAGATAGTTATTTGACCGATGGGTTGTAGTTCTGATTATCCCACAATCCCTTATGTCCTATTTGGGAGCAACGATAGTCTTTGCCGCGCAAAAGTAATGGTAAAGTTTCAGTTACTTCCTAAGCATGCGCAGATAATCCATGGGCTTTTGCTAAATTTGCAGGCAATAGCGCAATTGCTGCGTGCCGCAATTCCCTTTTTTATACCCTATTAAATAAGTATGAATATACAATACATCACCTCCTCACTCGAGGATCTCCAATCCGTATTGGCGAGTGGTGGCCGATGGTTTCGGTTTGTGCCAAAGTCCGACGTAGATGTTCAAGCCCTCCAAGAGACGGTATCCCGCTGCCGCGAGCAAGATGCGGTAGTCATCATCGACGACGATGCCGCGCTCTGTGAGGCGGTTAAGGCCGATGGTGTCCATGTCCACCAAGCCTCAGCAGCCCTCAACGTGCGTAGGCAGTTGGGCGAAGAACCTCTGATTGGTGTAGAGGTGAATGGGTTTGACGAGGCCAAGACTGCGCGCCTGGCTGGGGCTGACTACTTAGAAGTGTTGCAGCGCGACGAAGTCTTGCAGACAAATACCTTGCGCGAGTTGATCATAGCCCTCTACGAGGCCGACTACCCGCTACCTGTGAGCGTATCGGGTCAAGTGTCGCCCGACGATATTCCCACGCTCTCTGCCGCTGGTGTGCGCGGCATCGCTACTACTGACGCTCAATTCTTCAAGAAAGATGTTTGGGCACTGCTCGACAAACTATCCTAACACGAATTCTTTCACTGACATCGCATGGCCAGTTTAGCTCCTCTCATCTCCGACCTTGCCCTAATCCTCATCACAGCAGGCTTAGCTGCTATCCTCTTCAAACGATTAGGGCAACCCCTTGTGCTGGGGTACATCGTGGCGGGTTTCCTCGTGGGACCACACTTCGACCTCATCCCCGCTGTGACCGACGGCGAGTCTATGCACCACTGGGCGGACATCGGCGTCATCTTCCTGATGTTCTCCTTGGGACTTGAGTTTTCGTTCAAGAAGATAGTCTCCATGGGGTCAAAGCCTATCATTGCCGCTTGCCTGGTGATGACTTTCATGATTAGCGTAGGCAGTGGCGTGGGGCGCGTATTCGGATGGAGTGCGATGGATGCCATGTTTCTCGGTGGCATGTTAGCCATGTCGAGTACTACTATTATATATAAAGCACTGGACGAGCTGGGACTGCGCGAAAAGAAATTTGCTGGCGAAGTACTCAGTGTGCTCATCTTGGAAGACATCTTGGGCATCTTGCTGATGGTTGTGCTGAGCGCCATGGCTGTGAGCCGTCAGTTCGAGGGCGTACAACTCATCACGAGCCTACTGAAACTGGGCTTCTATCTACTCATTTGGCTCTTGGTGGGGCTTTATATCGTACCCCTCTTCTTGCGCCACACCAAACGCTGGCTCAACCACGAGACACTGCTATTAGTGAGCATTGGTCTCTGCTTCGTGATGGTGGTTTTGGCCGATCAGGCAGGATATAGTGCTGCCTTCGGTGCTTTCATGATGGGTAGCATACTGGCCGAGACGTTAGCCGCAGAGAAGGTGGAGGGACTGCTTTCGCCGCTTAAAGACCTCTTTGGTGCTATCTTCTTTGTCAGTGTGGGCATGATGGTAGACCCGCAGATACTTGTTGCACACTGGCTTCCCATCCTGTTGATAACGATAGCCGTTGTCGTGGGGCAAGCCGTCTTGGGCAGCAGTAGCTTTCTCTTGGCAGGCCATAGTCTGAAAGTGGCTATACAGTGCGGCTTCTCGCTTGGTCAGATTGGTGAGTTTGCTTTCATCATTGCCTCACTCGGTGTAGCGCTCGGAGTAACCAGCGATTTCCTCTATCCCATAGTGGTGGCTGTGAGCATCGTTACAACCTTTCTGACACCCTATATGATGCGTGCCGCCACACCAGCGTATAAATACATCGAGCGCATATTGCCTGGCGGTGTGGTGGATAGACTTCAACAACGTGCAGAGGCGGGGCGCGCCGACAGCGAAGAGACGAGTGAACGCGCTTGGCACACGTTCCTCAGAGCGATAGCCACGCAGGTGGTGGTCTTTGGCGTGGTTTCTGTAGCCATCGTCGGTGTGGCTTTGGCCACGCTCCTGCCGCTTTGTCGCTCGCTGCTTCCCCACTGGATAGCCAATGCCACGTGCGGCATCATAGCCCTGCTGGCTCTCGCCCCATTTCTGAGAGCCATCGTGATGCGAAAGAACCATACCGCATCGGCACGCGTGTTGGCCAAACACTTGGTCAATCGCATACTGCTCTATGTACTCTTTGCGCTGCGCTATGTGTTGGCCGCGATGTTTGTCTACTATGTGCTGGACTACCTCTCGCCGCTCTCGTGGATGATACACATCGCAGTAGCCCTATTGATTGTCGGTCTTGTATGTGCATCGCGCGTCGTGATGTATTGGAGCATACGCATAGAACGTACGTTCCGCCACAATTTAGGGATGCGCGAGCGCGCTGCAGCACGCAAGCATCCCACCTACGCACGCCGCCTACAAGCACACGATATGCATACCTCGCAAATCGAGATACCTCCACACAGTCAGTGGGCTGGAAAAGCCCTGCGCGAACTCGCACTTGGTGCAGACGGCGTGATGATAGCAGCGGTGAAGCGCGGTACGCTACAGATTAACATACCGCAGGCCGACACCGTGGTTTACCCACGCGATGTACTCACCGTCATAGCCGACGACGATGGTCTCGCAGCTTTCTCGGAACGACTCAAGAGTGAGGTAGAACCGCTCAGCGAGAGTACGGGCGAGAGTGTTGTGATGCGACGCATCGCACTCAGTAGTCACGCAGCCTTGGTAGGCAAAACGCTCCGCGAGAGTGGGTTACGCGAGAGGTATCAGTGCATGGCCGTAGGCTTCGAAGAGCGCGACGGGTCATTGGAAGTGCCTACGGCCGACTATGTGATGCAGTCGCACGACGTGCTGTATGTGGTGGGCGAAACCTCCGATGTGACACGCATGGAAAAGGCCATGCGCACCAAACCCAAACTCAAGGTACAAGGATAAGCACGCGATGCATTCGTATATTCTCCGTGTACGTTCAGCGCGGTGCAATAAGCAAGATAGGGGTTACAACCAAGGCAGTTGTAGCTCCTATCTTTTGTGGCTTTTGTTTCAAATGGTAAATACGTAAAGCGGTGTGTGCACCCGTTGGTCACTCCCCGCCAGCATAAGGTCTGCCGCCCATTTTAGGGTATGCTCCGCGTTAGGATTTAGACGAATACAAGCCCTAAGGGACATGACGTATCAGGCCAGTAAGAAGTGCTGGTTAACGCGACATACTCTCTCCCGTTGTGTCGCGGTACAACACAAAAAAACTTTTTCGTTAAGCCAGAAGAACAGAGCGAAACTTGTTTCAGCTATGCCTTGGCGAGAAAAGTCTGTGAAACGAACTTTTTACTTCATATACACGCTATCCATTCCGAAAGCCTTACCTTTGCAACGTCATTCGTAAAAGCAAAATGTAACACAGCATGTCAGTTGACACCATTCTCACACTGCTTCAATCGCACGGCATACGTCCTACATCAGGACGTATCTTAGTGGCACGCGCATTGGCTCAGGCCGAGCGCCCACTGACGATGAGCGAGTTGGAACAGCGACTTGTGACGATGGATAAGTCGGGCGTGTTTCGCACATTAACACTCTTCAGAGCGCACCACATGGTGCATAGCATAGACAGCGGAGAGGGTACACGCTACGAGCTTTGCCGTGCTGATGCCCACGGTGAGGACAACGACCGCCATGTGCATTTCCATTGTGTGAAGTGCCAGCGCACCATTTGCTTGCCCGAAGTTCCTGCCCCCGTTGTGGAGCTACCCGATGGCTTTCAGCAGGAGGCGACTAACTGTGTGGTAGAAGGCGTTTGCCCCTCGTGTGCGCATCACCATCCCGTATCGCATAATCATAACGCATAGCGCATTACCCATAGTAGAAAACAAAGGCGTTGCAACAAACACAGAGGATGTTGCAACGCCTTTGGTTTTATCTAAACCGTTTGCTCTCGAATAGAGCCTGCAAACGATGGGAAGAGCGCTACTTGATGTTTGGTTCTTCGAGTCCCAGTCCTTTGCGGCGGTCTACCACCTTCAGCACCAATCCCAAGATGAGGGCAGCTACACCGAGCGAAGCCAGCATCACGAGTGGCCAAGTGTAGTCGTAGTCGGTGGCATCCTTGATGCCAGGATTTGTCTTGTCGAGTACTTTACCGATAAGCAGTGGGAAGAGCCACAAACCGATGTTTTGTATCCAGAATATCAAGGCGTACGCAGAACCAATGATTTTCTCGTTGACCAACTTAGGCACGCTGGGCCACAGGCTGGCTGGCACCAAGCTGAATGAGGCACCAAGCACCAAGATTGTGATGTAAGCTATGGCTACACCGCCTACACCAGTGCCTTTGAAGCTGGGCAAGACAAATGCAAAGGTCAAGTGGCAAGCTATGAGCAGCAGAGAACCTAAGATAAGCATGGTTGCAGCCTTGCCCTTATGGTCTACATAAGACCCCAAGATGGGTGTGATGCCTACGGCGAGCAAGGGGAAGACAGCAAAAATGGTTTCAGCCGATTGGCGCATGTAGCCCATGTAGCAGAATCCAATGAGCGACACGATGGCCACGCACAAGAGTACGTACTTCCAAACCTTGTCTTTCATGAAATTGCTGGCGAAAGCTGCGGCTGCCACAACGAGCATGATGAGATACTGATAGATTGTCACACTCGGACTTGCCCAGAATGTACCTTCTGCGGGAGGCGTGAACGAAAGGTTGCATTGCAACATATTCACCGCATACTTCTGGAAGGGGAAGATGGCTGAATAGTAGAGTACGCAGAGAAGTGCTACGAGCCAGAAGCCGCTGCTTACCAAGATTTCTTTAATGTCCGCAAGTTTGAAAGGCTCATCTTTCTCCTCAGCCTCACCCGTTTGGGAATCAAGTTTGAGATCCATAAAGAAATAGACCACAAGCATCATAAGCGCAATCATCAACAGTACCACACCAAAGGCTACTGAACGGCTGACGCTCACGTTGCCACCGAGTTTGGCAAAGAACGGTGAGAATATCATACAGGTTGCCACGCCCAAACGCGCCAAAGCCATTTCGCTACCCATGGCCAATGCGGTCTCGCGACCCTTGAACCACTTCACGATGCCACGGCTGACTGTGATACCGGCCATTTCGCATCCACAACCGAAGATCATGAAGCCCAATGCGGCAACTTTGGCCGAGGCGGGCATACCTTCGTAGAATGGTGAAACGCCCAGTTCGTCGAAGCCTGGGATGTAGTTCAGATGGGTGGTAAACCACGTTTCTAAGTCGCTACCAATGAAGAGGTCGCTCACGGCATACCACTTGATGACAGCACCCACCAACATCACGATGCCTGAGAGTATCGCCGTGAAGCGCACGCCCATCGCATCAAGAATGATACCAGCGAAGATGAGGAAGAAAACAAAGACATTGAGGAATGTTTCGCTACCTTGCATGGTTCCAAAGGCGGTGCTGTCCCAACCGCGTGTAGATTCCATCAAGTCTTTGATTGGCGAGAGGATGTCCATAAATATATATGAACAGAACATCGCCAGTGCGAGTAGCAACAAGGCTGTCCAGCGCATGGTTGCTGAGTCGCGAAGAGTTTGGCTTTGAGTTTGCATGTTTGTGTATGTTTTATTGATATTATATATTATTGTATCGTGAGTATCGAGGACGCGTGCACAACAATCTTAACAGCGTATAAGAAGCTATGGTCTACAAGCCAAATCGTTTGAGAATGGCATCCACTTGTCGCTGTTGACGAAGCCCCAGTTCGGAAATGGCCAAGAGAACATTGTAGGCCGCCTTGCGCAGGGTGAGCGAAGGAACGGAGAGCGTGACAGCGGCTTGGTCGATAATCTCTTGTTCGTCGCGCGCTGAGGGCTGACCACCATTGCGAAGCAGTCGGGCTATCAAAAGGAAACCGCATAGCTGCATCGTCTCGCGCTCTGCTGCCATCCACTGAAAGGCTTTGTCCGAGGCATAAGGCAGATTCGCGTAAAGATAGCGCACACAGACTGCGGCTTCTTCTTGCGTATGGGTTTGCTCCACCCATATTTCAGCGACTTCGGGCAATAATTTGCTCGCTGGCATCAACATCGGGGCAAGCAACCGACATTCGCGCGTCTCTGTTTTCCATAAGTCCAAAGCTAAAGCATACAGGCGCTCTTCGTTGTGTTCCAACTCGGATTTCCACTGTTCTGCATAGCTTTCCAGACGTGGCAGCTCCACACCGTATATCACACGATAGCGTATCCCCTTGTCGCGAAGGGATTGCGCCAGCGTGCCATTCATCATTGCATGCAGGTCGCGCTTGACGGTTTGGAGCATATCGTGTGACGTACTTGTCATGATTTGCAGTGTGCTGATGGGATAGGGTAGAGACGCTACGGGGTGTTTAGTTCACGTCGGGCAAATCGTTGTAGTCGCGACTGTAGCGAAGCATTTGCTCGTCATAGCCTTCGCTGTAAGAAATCTTGACATCGACGATTTGGCCTTGGGCGTCGCGCACGGCGGTGTAGACGGGGTTGATGAAACCTTTGTAGGGCGCAAGATGCAAAGCCTCGTAGCGTTGCAAAATCTCTTGATGCAAGGGAGCGTCTACCTGCACACCATAGTTTTCTACCAAAGCACGGGCGGCTATGAAGTCTCCCTCGCTCTTGATGCGCTGTACTTCGCCCAACAATTCGCCGAACAAGCTGCGCAGTGCGGCATAGTCGTTCACTTTGACATACGTCTTTCCATTGCGCTGTATCAACTCTACGACACGGTCTTTCTTGCCGTGTTCGTATACCCAGTGGGCAATAAAGGCTCTGTTGCGCATGTGTGCCTCTTCGATAGTGCCGCCTGCTTTGATGCGCACGAGTTGGGTCATGAGGCCGTTCATCATGTAGTTGTAGTAGTGCGCTTTGTATGCCTCAGCGTCAGGCACTAATCCCAGCTCTATCATCTTGGGGTCGGCCATGTAGTACAGCCCAAAGAGGTCTGCGCGTCCCTCCTCAATGGTACTACCATAAACACCAAGCGTGTCGGGGTCTGTGTCGGGCAGCAGTTGTCCGCTACCGTGTCCGAGGCATTCGTGTAGGTCGGTGTGTAAATCATCAGTGACATCGCCGTATTGCCGTATAAGCTGGCGCGTAGCCTCGTCTATGACAAATTCTTCGTCAAATCCGCTACCACGCGATGCATGGCTGTATGCACTTGTCAAGTTAGCAATCGTGACGCTCTTCGAGCCATGTTCGCGACGCACCCAGTCGCTGTTGGGCAGATTGATACCTATTGCTGTACTGGGATAGAGGTCGCCAGCGAGAATAGCTGCCGTAATGACTTTGGCACTCACACCACGTACCTCGGGCTTACGAAAACGTGGGTCTACAGGGCTATGATCCTCAAACCACTGTGCGTGTTGCGACAAGGTTTCTGTGCGACGTGTAGCTTCTAAGTCCTTGAAGTTTACGATGCTTTCCCACGATGCTTTGAGTCCTAATGGGTCGCCGTAAGTCTCTGTGAAACCATTGACAAAGTCTACCAAGCCTTCAGTCTCTTTGAGCCAAAGTATGCTGTACTCGTCAAAGGTGCGCAAGTCGCCCGTGCGGTAGTATTCCACAAGTTTGTCTATGACAGCCTGCTGTTCTTCGTTGTCGGCAAAAGGACGAGCCAAGAGCAGGTTTTCTATGATTTTACTAATGGATTGCCCGTAAAGCCCATGTTCACGCCACACTTCTTCGCGCAATCCGTCAGCTCCACGCACCAGCCTACTGTTGAGACCAGTCATGATGGGCTGAGGATCGAGCGGTGCTTTGCGTTGGGTATAGAATTGTTCGGCTTCGGCCTGCGTGATGCCTTCACCGTAGTAGTTCTCTGCGGAAGTCAGGACAAGGTCGTCCCCGTCGCGTTGGTTCACTCGCATGGTCATAACTGCGGGATCGAAGATGACGGGAAGAACCTCTTGGTAGAATCGTTCGCAAGCAGCTTCAGCGCTTAGCTCACCGTCGGGCGCACCCTTAGCGCATGTGGCCAAACATAGGCTTTGCAAGTTGTTCTGCTGCCAAACGCTTTGCAAGGCTTGACGAAACCACTCAGCAGAGAAGCCTGGTACAAACTTCTCGCAACCATAGTGGTGGTGCAGTCCGCTGCTGAACCAAAAACGTTTGATATATTCTGCAAAAGCGCGGAAATCCTTGCTCTCTCTATTGCCTTTCCATCCCGTATAGATGGCTTCAAAGGCGCGACGAAGGCGGAGGTTGTAGCGTCCATTTTGGTCAAACAAAATGTCGCGCCCATGCAGAGCTGCTTCGCTTAGATAATATATATATGTCTTTTGGCGCAAGGTGAGGTTCTCAAAACCGTCCACCCGATAGCGCAGCATTTGTATATCGGCAAACGTCTCGTCGGTGTATCGAAAGTCCGTGCCACGCTGTGCCTCCATGTTACATGTCATTGTGGTCATAAGTGTTAGTAGGAGCATCAATCGCTTCATCTGTATGAGTTTGTTTTGTTGTCAGTAAGGTTCATGTTCTGCGCTATGCGCTTGCCATCCGTGTGCGATGTGAATTTGATAGGACTATTTAGCAACCTCTATTTTGAGAATACCGCCGTTGATAGGAGAGAGTGTCACGTGCGTGCGGAACTGATTGTTAAACAAATCACCGCCCAAATTCTCCACTCTGCCAAATTGTGCCATGGGTATCGTGCCACTCAGATGCGTCCCCGCCTTGCTCGTAAGCGAGAGGGTCACGTTTCCTGGTGCGATGTAGCGCAATGTCTCCGAGGTTTGAGGTGTCTGCGACGCAGGTGGGGTGTTGAATTGCAGATTCATGTAGTAGGGTTCTCCGCTTAGGTCGTCTTTGTCCACCAATCCGAAGAACCTACTGAAACGGAAAGCAATATCGCGCGCCCCATGCGATGGGTCGGGGTCGTAGTCCACGGTGAGGATATGCTGTTCCTTGGTTTCGTAACCCATAAAGAGCCTTAAGAGACCTTGCTCTTGCTGATCCAGCGTGGCAAGCATCAGTTTGAGCTGTTCGCCATCACTCGGCATGAAGTCAGCCTGACCTTTAGAGAGCAAACCACGATTTTCGCGAATATCGTAAATCTCCTCTGCGGCCAACTCTGCCATCTTTTCCACATTGCTTGCAGCCAACATCTCTTGTGTCTTATAGCCAGCACGGTCGTGGGGTGCTGTCTGTGTGACCGTGACACTCGGCGTAGCCAAGGTGGGAAGTTCGCCCGCCGTACCATTGATAGCCAACAGCGTACCGTCTGCACTCAACTTCACAAAGGGCGCACTGCTACGCTGGTTGAAGCGTATGGTATAGGCGTGGAGCGAATCGGCCACACCAAAAGGAATGATGGACATAGAGATAATTTTCCAGTCGTCGTAGTCCTGCTGCGGGGCATCGTTCACGCGAAGATATTGTTGCGCGTAGGGGGCAAGTTCACCTGCGTGATGCGTGGTTCGCTCAGCAGTGATAACGATTTGGAGATGGGTGCGTGGTAGGAAATAGGTCACACCATCGTTGTTTGACGAGGAGGTGCGTGCTGTCACATGGGTTTGTGCCATGAGGGTTGTGGCAAACAACGCAACGAATAGGGTTGTGAGTGCTTTGTGCATATAGGTTTTTCTTGAATGCTTTTTTGATAAACGAATAAGGAGCTACTTTGTCGTGTGGCCTTTCACGAGGATAAGCGCCATTAACTTATGTGAAGGAAAGCTTGAGGCAGATAGTCGATGATGTCGGACGCTACGACACTGTGATGCCCCAAGGCAGCAGCGGCTAAGTCACCCGCCAGTCCGTGTAGATAAACGCCGAGAGTGGCTGCGGTCGTGAGGTCATAGCCTTGCGCCAACAGTCCAACGATGATGCCTGTAAGCACATCGCCACTCCCTGCTGTGGCTATGGCATCCGAACCTGTCGTATTGGTGATGATGTCTCCCGCAGGCATAATAGTATGCGTGGGATGTCCCTTGGCCACAATATGGCAGCGAAAACTTCGTGCCAACTCTGTAGCGGCTTTTAGTCGGTCGCGCACATCGGTTAGCGAGGGCATCAATCGTTTCAGCTCACCGAAGTGTGGTGTCAGCACGCACCGTGGCGGCAGCAACGCACTTCGCTTAGGCTCTTGTGCGAGTAGTGTAAGGGCATCGGCATCAATGACATAGGGTGTGTCGGACGCTTGTTGTAGGTGAGCCATTAGTGCTTGGCGTGTAGCGTCGGCAAGTCCTATGCCTGGGCCAATGGCTATGGCTTGGTACTCACCATGTGGTATCGTGCTGAGATGATTGCCGTCGCCACCACGGTCTACGCTGACAATTGCTTCAGGCACGCTCTGCATGATGAGCAGTCGCAAACACTCTGGAACATGCACTACCACCTTTCCTACACCACTCCTGAGGCATGCTCGTGCTGCTAATACCGCGCAGCCGCCCATCGTCTCGCTGCCACAAACTAATAGAGCCGTGCCAAACGTACCCTTGTGGCCTTCCACGGGGCGCGGAAGCAACGAGGCCGCTGCTTCGTGGTAGGTGAATGGTATGGGCTGTGTGGTCATGCGATGGTGTGATTGACGTACGTGAATGGTTGTCTATGTTGGGATAGCGTAGGGCGGATAGGCTATGTGCTGCTATGGGTGATGGGCTTAGCGTATTTGTTTCAGCGTGCTATACAATGGTGATAGCTCTTTGCTTGATATGTGCTTATAGCCCTCAGAAAGGCCACCATCCTTTTTTCTTTTTTGTGCTGTGGTCGTCGTCCTCGTCTTGCTGATAGAATTGCTCGGCACTGATGCGCTTTGTAATCATTTCGTAGATTGCTCCCCAGTCAGGCCTTCCACCTACGGTAGGCAGTCCTCCGAGATTGCGGTCGTCTATAAACACCTCAGCCTTGAGCTTGCGGGTATAATGGCGCGCCGTAGCGGGATCTTCTTCGGGATATTCCTTGTTGGCTGCGTAGACTTCCAGTCCGTGTTCCTTGCACCAGTCCACGGCTTCTTGGAGCAATGCGCCCTCGCGCACCGACCATAGCACAATCTTGTGTCCTTCTTTTTGTAGACGACGAAGTGTGGCTATGGCAAAAGGGATTTCTTTCCCGATACGTGGGTAGCGATGTTCTACAATCGTGCCGTCAAAGTCAACTGCGATATACATAATGCGTCTTGAATAACTATTTATGATGATATATAAGGGTTTATCTGTGTCTTATGTTCAGCGTGCCACCGCTCAGAAGTGCTGCACGAAAGGGAGCAAGCCTACTCCCCGCTGCCGCACGAACAAACTGTGTGCCGTCGCTATTGAGGAAATAGTAAGCTGGTGCAGCACTTTCGATGATTAGCGGGCTATATGTACCAACGAATGTGCCGTGCTGATTTGTGGTCATCAGTCCGTCTTTAGATACAAATACCACTTGGCGGGTGGCTTCGCTGATCGGACGTATAAGGGCAGCCGTTCCAGCTGCGAGGTGAGCAGAGCTTGTGAAATAGGCATTGTCCTCATCGATTTCTGTCAGCGTTTCTGCCTGTAAACCTTCGGGTATGTCGGTAGCGAATGGCAGTACCAACGTTTCCCAACCTCCATCTCCGTAGAGCTGACGTTCCAGTGTCACCTGTCCCGCCTTGACGCGCACATCGGCAGGTAGTATCAGTGGAGCACGATCTACTAAACGGGTTGGAGTGAGTAGGGTATAGGCATCGCTCTTCCCTTTACTGAGCGTAAAGTTCCAAGCGGAGGACACGCAGGGTGCGTCGTCTTCACTCACCACAACAATATTGTTCGCACCTGTTTCTCTATGCAGAAAGGGCAGGGTATGTTGTGGAAGTACGCACTGCGTGAGGTCAAGCAGATAAGCTCCCTGCCAATCTATCTCGGATAGCGCTGAGGCAGTAAAACCTCCCTTTGCCGTGAGAATGCCATCGGCAAAGGTGCATTGCGGGGCTTCTGCTACGGGAAGAAAACACACATCACAACCTTTGTTTTCCACTACTTCGTCTGCTGTAAGTGCCATAAAACGATGAGCGGAAGGTACGTAGCGCAACACGCGTTCGCCCTGCCAGAGTGTACCTTCGCGAAGCGTCCACCACGTCTCTTCGTCGGTGGATTGGAAGTCGATGTTGATGTATTTCCCTGCGTCATCGTAAAGCGCAAATGTAGAGGCATCGCGTACCTCTACAAACCAACGAACGTATTGTTCAGACACGGCAATCGAGCCGTCGCGCAGCAGCAAGTCCGTAGCGTCTACTACACCGTCCTGCGTGGGTACATACCCTTCGCTATAGAGTGTGAGGTATATGCCGTCTTCGGGCATCACGGCATCGCCATCCATGCGCTGTGTGGCGTGCTCGTAGCGGTAGAGATGAAGATGGGTGGTGGAGGTACTTTCCTTGTAATTGCCGAAATAATAATGTTCGTTGTCGTTGGTATAAAGTGCTAAATAGCGCTCATCCATATTGGTCATGGCCAACTGGAATGTACCATCTGACAGAGGCTCTATGCGATAGGCTATCGCGTAGTCCGAATCCTCGGTGAACCGTACCTGTGTGTCGGACGAACCTTTGGCAATGTACCTGTTGCCCTGTCGCAATACGTAGCGCTCGCCATGCTGTTCCAGTGTCCACAGTAGGGATGCTTTGTCGATGGTCAGCACGTCAGCCATCGTGTTGCTTATGATGTCCGATTTGAGGTAGTTCGTTTTGTAAATCTCCGAACTCAACATATAGAGTTTTGAGTTCGATTCTTGCCACGCGCCTATGGCTACTTGAAGTCCATCGCTTACCCACTGCGCGTTTGTAATCTTCACGAAATTGGCGGGTAGTTCCACCTCCTGTGCGTGCAAATGGGCTGCAAAAGTTGTTTGCAGCACCGCAGCGAGAAGTAGCATGACTACGCGTCTAAGTAGTGAAGGGAGCGACATGAGTAGATAGTAAACGACAATTACGGTAAAGGCTTAGGCTTTGTTGGCCAACTTGATGAGGTATTGACCATATTGGTTCTTGGCCATAGGATGTGCCAACTCCAAGAGTTTCTCTGTGCTTATCCAACCTGCGCGATAGGCGATGGCCTCTAAACAGGCTATTTTCAAACCCGTTCGCTTCTCTATGACTTCAATGAATGTGCTGGCCTCACTCAAACTGTCGTGCGTACCCGTATCAAGCCAAGCAAAGCCACGCCCCAGCGTGTGTACCATCAGTTGGTTGGATTGCAAATAGTGCTGATTCACAGTCGTGATTTCGAGTTCGCCACGCGCAGAGGGCTTTATCGTAGCTGCGACATCCACCACACTGTTGGGGTAGAAATAAAGTCCCACAACGGCATAATTTGAGCGTGGATGGGCTGGCTTCTCCTCTATGCTCACCGCACGCCCTTCGGCATCAAACTCTACCACGCCGTAGCGCTCTGGATCGTTCACGCGATAGCCAAACACGGAGGCCAAGTTTTGCTCTTCGGCCTGCTGTACGGCTTCTGCGAGCATCTTGCGCATGTTGGAGCCGTGAAAGATGTTGTCGCCGAGCACCAGGCATACACTGTCGTCGCCTATAAACTCACGACCGATGATAAAGGCTTGGGCTAAACCGTCTGGAGAAGGCTGTTCGGCATAGCTGAGACGTATGCCATAGTCGCTGCCATCGCCTAAGAGCCTGCGAAAAAGGGGCAAATCCATGGGCGTGCTGATAATCAAGATGTCGCGAATGCCTGCGAGCATGAGCACGGACAAGGGATAATATACCATGGGCTTATCAAAGATGGGCAGCAATTGTTTGCTCACTCCCTTTGTGATAGGATACAGGCGCGTACCACTGCCGCCTGCAAGAATGATGCCTTTCATGTGTTGTCTGGGCTTATTAGGTGATGAAAACTTGCGCAAAAATACGCTTTTCTTGTTAGTATAGCAAATTTATCGGGTGCTATCCGTGTGCCAGCTGCCTTATAGCTTGGTGAATAGCAAGAGCACACGCCACAGTCCTGGCACGCGCCGCATCCACAGGCGCGCCAATGTCCTGCGTAGGGCTATGTAGCGCGGCGTACCGATGTTGGTCAGCTTGTTCACTATCTCGGCCTCCGTCTCGTCGAAAGCCGTGAACGAAGCGTGGCGCTGCATGCGTCGTACGGCGAGCATGGCTCGTGCGCCGAGCGCATTGGTGGCTTGCCGAAGAGTCTTGGGTGTGAGTGTGCTGGCATATTGATGCAGCGTCTGGTCGATGGCTTGTAGCACGTGGAGTATGGCCAAGCGGTCTTCCCAATAGCTTTTTCCCGACAGACTGTCGGCGTGTCTGTAGATGCGGTGATAGTCTCCACGCAGCCACGCCACGCTCTTGGCGGCCATCAGCACGCGCAAGCCCCATTCCAGGTCGTCCCAACGTGTGAGCGCCTCGTTCCAACCTGCTTGCAGGGGCTCTTGCGTGAAGAGCGAGCGGCGCACCAGACACGTCTGTGTGGACACGACACCTGCTAAGACCTGTGCAGCAAGGCTTGTGGGCTTCTGATGCCAACGCACCTTTGTTCTGCCATCGTCGAAAACCATTCGCGTCCTGCCGCAAACCACATCGTAGTGTCCTAAGTAGGGCGCGGCATCTGTGAGAAAGGATGGCGAGAACGTGTCGTCGCTGTCGAAGAAATACACATATTCACCCCGCGCAGCGCGTAGTCCAGTGTTGCGTGCCACAGCTGCGCCGCGTCGTGATTCCGAAAGGAGTGCCACGCGCTCGAAGTCCTTAGCTGCTTTAGCTTGAAACAACTTACAGAGCCGTACGCTGTCGTCGGTCGAACCGTTGTCCACCAAGATGATTTCTACCTGCCGATGCTCGATGGCGAAAAGCGACTCAAAGAGCCGCAGCAGTGTTTTCTCGCGATTGTAGATAGGAATGACGATGGAGACCAAAGGCATCGCGGGCGGTGTGTGTTGAATGTAGCGTATGCCTTGTCCCATGAGCTTGAACCGCCATATTTTCTCGCCCCACGGAGCTGCGAGGGCGTACTTTGCCGCACGCAGCCAACTGCCCACAGCTCCATGCACCACACGCAGCGATGCGCCCTTTGTCTTGATGAACTTGGGATGGCGCGCCAAGCGTGTGGATGTGGTTCGCCCGTCGGTGGAGCAAATCGTGTGGGGAATGAACCTGACCTTCAGCCCGCGCGTCATGGCTTCATGTAGCCACACGTCTTCTTCGCCGCAGACCAATGTCGTGCTGCCCAGTCCGAAACGCGTGTCGAACAGTGGTGTATCGTAGGTATGGCGCAACGCTATCTCGACCGACGAGGCGGCATATCCGCGTGGCCGCGTGGCATAGTCGATTTCCTGGGTGGGATAGGGCTGAAGCGGTTTCCCTGCTTGGTCCTCGGCCTGAAAACATAGGATTGACACGTCGGGACGTGCATCGAATGCGGCTATTATCTGCGCAAAACTATCTGCCGTATAGCGCACATCGTCGTCGGCGATGAGCAGTAGGGGGGTGCTACTATGGGCTATGGCCATGTTTCGGCTCGCCGCCAGTCCCACCGTGTTGCTGTTCAGCGTGGTCACATCCTCGCGCAGAAGCTCTTTGTAGGCTTCGAGCGCGGCTGCTGAAGGCGGCGCAGTGTGTTGCCACACCACGAGGTAGCACACGCGCTCATCGGGCGTCTGCAACAGGCGAGGCACCTGAACGATGCGCTCGTCGAGCGTGCTAATCATGACGGTGAGACGGGCTGACATACGAACTACCTATCGCTGATGTAGGGAACGAAACACGGGTTGTAAATGAGAACTATCTTGTGCAGGCGAAATTGTGACTTGGCACGCAGGTTTTGTGCTTGCGCTATTTATGACTAACTTTGTGCCTACGTAGCGCGTCTCAACGGGTCTTCTGCATATAGCGTATCCCTTCGGCCATGTGCTTCATCATGGGGAAGAAATGAGCCTGACGCTTACGGGCGGCACGCAGCGCGAAACGGAAACAGCTCCACCAGGCACGCCCGCCTCGACGATAGTATTCCTGCGCACCATGACTGCGCTGCACGCCTGCGTCAACGTATATCATACGACGCTTGAGCAACGTGGAGGTTTCTACCGTCTTCTTGGGGAAGAAACGCATGGTCAGACCCGCTTTCACAGCGTCGTCCATCCATATTTCCTCTTCTCCACACGTGAGGAACTGCGCTCCCAGTCCGAATCGCTCGTCGAAGCGCACTTTGTTCTTCACGCTGCTCCGACACACCATTTCTATAGTCGAGATTTCATAGCTCTCGGGCATGCCGCGCATCATAAATTCCGCGTCGGGATAGTTCTTCAGCGGCTTTCCGGTGTAGGTAGTCGCTGTGAAAAAGGCCACGTCTATGTCGGGGTGGGCATCGAAGGTTTGGAAGATGGTGTCGAACGTCTCGTCGGTGAATCTCTCGTCGTCGTCGGCAAACATATAGAGTTCGGCCTTTGATTTCTCCAAGGCTAAGTTGCGGTTGGCCGACAGTCCCTGCCCTCTATGCTCGAACACGACCACATCTTCGCGCTCTTGGAGCGACTCGGGGATGAGGTCGAGGTAACGCTCGTCGTTGTACTGGTAGGATACGATGTACTGTATGCCTTCGCGGGGTTCACGAAGCAGTTCGCCCACGCGCACGATGCCTTTGTTGAACGTACAGATGAGGATGTCGAGAGTTTTCATAAGCGGATATGTTTTTCGTTGGGTCGGAGAGATATTTTCAAAAAATGTGAGATAATATGCGCTACGTCTGAGCTATCTTCGTGCCGATGCGCCTTGCCCTCTCTTACAGCGGCATGTGGTGGTCTGGGCAGGCATTCTTGGCGCGCCTATGGTGCTTCGTAGCGATTGATGCATTCGGCGATGTAGACCACTTCCTCGTCGCTGAGCAACGGATGTATGGGCAGGCTCACCTCCTCGCGCGCTATGCGCTCGCTCACAGGCAAATGAGGCGCGTCTATGTGGGCAAAGGCGGTTTGCTGATGCAAGGCCCGTGGATAGTGGCGCGCTGTCTCGATGCCGCAGGTAGTCATGTAGTGCTGAAAGTCTGCGGGCTGGCTCACCAGCACAGGGAATATGTGGCACACTTCGTCTGTGTCGGGCGATGCTACGGGGGAGAGCGAAACGCCTGGGTGGTGTATCTTCGCGCGATACTGCGCTGCAAGGCTGCGTCGACGGGCATTCTCGTCTTCTACATAGGGCAGGCGAGCGGTCAGTACGGCAGCTTGGATTTCGTCCATCCTACTGTTGAGCCCCACGAATGTATGCAGGTATTTCTCGGTCGCTCCATAGTTGGCCAAGGCACGCACGCGGGTAGCCAAGTCTTTGTCGTGGGTACATACACATCCCGCATCGCCAAGCGCACCAAGGTTCTTGCCCGGATAGAAACTGAACGCGGCGGCATCGAGCAGGCCGCCAGCGGGTCTACCTTGGTAGCGGGCTAAATGGGCTTGGGCAGCGTCTTCGAGCAACTTGATGCCCGTCTCTTTTTGCCAGGCTCTGAGCGCATCGATGTCGCACACCCTGCCGTAGAGATGCACCGCAATGGCTGCGCGCGTGCGCGGTGTGACGCGTCGCTTGGCATCAGCCACGTCGATGAGCGCATCGGCTCCCACGTCGCACCATACGGGGCGTAACCCGGCGCGTAGCACGGATAGCCCGGTGGCGGCAAAGGTCATAGCGGGTACGATGACCTCATCGCCGTCTGCCCATCCCTCGCGCTGCTTCCAGCCCATAAGCACCAACGTGAGGGCATCGAGGCCGTTCGCACAGCCCACCGTATGAGCCACACCCACTGCCTGCGACCACGCCTGCTCAAACGCGGCCTCGCGCTCCCCGCGCAGGTATTGCCCACTGCGCACCACGTCGTCGACCGCTTGACCGAGGGCGGGCTGGTGGCGCGCCACGAGGCGCGAGAGGGGATAGTAGCTGATGGACATGCGTCGTAGAAATTATAGGGTGAGCAGATAGGTGTCGTAGCATACGGCGCGCCCGCCGAAACCTTCTTTCTGGGCGAGCAGCCCTGCGTTGAGCTGTGCACCGCTGTGGTCGGTACTGATGCCAAAGTCGAACCAGCGATACCCATCTGCGCGATAGGTCTTCACCAATACCTCGAAGAGCAAATCGAGCGCACCGACGGCGCGCCCACGCTCGGTGGCGGCAATATACTGTGCGTGCGCCACGCCACGCGATGCGTAGACCACAACTCCCGCAACCACTTCGTCGCCCTCGGTGGCCGTATAGAGCTGTATGCCCTGTGGATAGCGCGCGTGCAACAATCGTATCTCGTCGAGCGTATGTACGGGTTTCGCGCCGTGGCGTTGGTGCAAAACATCACTGAGCACCTGCCAGTAGGCCGCAAAATCGGTGGTGCGCACTACCTGAATGCCACTGCGCTGCGCCCTGACCACTCCGCGCCGTCGAAGCGTGGAAAAGGGTAGGGGAGCATCCAATGCTATGGCGGTGGAGAGCGTGCGCCGTAGGATTTGTGCGCCGTGTAGGGTCAACCCGTACAAATCTGCGTCTGCAGCAATAGGTGAGTAAATGTACGGAATGGCTTTGTATATCAACCGCTTATGGTTGTTTGCTTTATAATATTTGACGGCAGCGTCAAGCATCAGTAGCACGTCCGTAGCATGTGCGTTGGCCGCGAAAATCAGTCCGCCGTAGGTCAGTCCAGCGTGCGAGACGACCGTGCCGTCTTCGTCGTAGTTGGCCGGGAATGCACCCACGGCTCGTCCGTGTTCGTCGTAGAACAATAGCGATGCGTCGCGAAAACGACTGCGATGGTAGTCCATGTAGCGGCTCTCCAACTGGAAAGTCCCCTTGGCGCTCCTGTGCACCACGTCGTCCCATACAGGCGCGTCGTGATTGGTATAAGGAATTGCTCTGACGGACATCATAGGACGCAGCACGTTTTGAAGTGTTCAAAGTCGTGGATGTAGCCACTCGGATTGTAGGACTCAGAAGCCATGCAAACCAATACGCAATCTTCTGAAAACGAATGCAATCGACACCAAACCTTTGGCGGAATGTGGAGAGCCAATGCAGCGTCGTCGAGCACAAATTCCCGCTCGTGCAGCACGGATTGAGACGTCTCTATGCGGTTGCCAAACAAATCTTGCTGCACATTATGTTTAATCTCGCTCGCTGTCAGTGTCACCTGGCACGAACCTCGTAGACACACCAAGGCTTCGTGGCAGGAGAGGTGTGCGTGTCCGCCGCGCTCACTGCCGATGGGCACATCGACAATCCAGAACACGCGCCGCAGCGCAAAGGGCAGCGCGTCGGCCACGTCGCTTTCGGCCACAACGAGTGTGCCACGCGCGTCAGCGTGCTTAGGCAAACGGATGAGCAGAGAATCGGTCAAGGAATGCATGCGTCTGATATAGGCGAAACGAAGTGGTACGCGCGTGCAAACTACCTGCGAGGCGAAGCACGCGCCGTGCGGTGTCCACGATAGCCACTCCATTGTAAACAGCACAAAAATAGGAATTTCGCGTCACATTGACGCACATTCAGTCGCATAAATTTGTTTCGCGCGTTTTCTGCTCACGATGAAGCCCGCCACGCAGCGTTTCTCCGCCATCTCGTCTTGGTGCAAAAATCTACAGCCTCGT
>JAFVCB010000013.1 GCA_017479555.1 Bacteroidaceae bacterium
CGGAAAGCATAGGGGCGACCTGCCTGAGGCTGTACGGTTTGCCGACCTTGGCGGTTGGCTACACAAGGGTTGTAGAGCGTATTGATATCTACGGCCAGGCCTTGGCTGTGCTTGGAGAGTTTCTGACTGCCAGCCACTTCGCGGTAGCAGAAACAGGAGGTGTTGTTGTCGGTCATGGCTCGCTCGTCGTCGGCATCATAGTCGTCGATGAGGCGTATGCGTTCTATGCGGTAGTTGGCTTGGTAGAGCTGGCTGAAGATGCGCAGTAGTTTTTCGGCGATGCGCTTGTGGCATACGATTTCTCCGAGCTGTGTCTGTCCGTTGGCATTGCGGTGCGCGACGTGTAGCAGACGGAGGTCTGTCAGTGGTATGCGGCAATCGGTGCGATAGGATTTGCCCTTCATCCGTTGGGCTGTGGCGGCATCGATGGCGTTTGCGGTGAAGAGCCGTTTGAGGCCAACCTGCGTGGCTTGGGCTTCGCTGATGACGGTGGTGGCTGTCCAGTGGGCCAGAAAGGTGGTGTCGATGGCTGGCGCGGCTTCGCTACCCTCGGTGTGGGACGGCGTGGTGTGAGGGTGGGGCAGCGTGGCGGCGAGCGTGGCTGTCGCGACGAGCAGTAGGGCTATGGTGCTTTTCATGAGCGGAGGTCAGAGGTCGGATGCGGGTATGCGGAGGGTGTAGTACCGCTCCTGTGTGGTGGCTGAGCGATAGACGAACTCGAAGTTGCACTTCTGGGCGATGAGTTCTCGCACTTCGAGATTGCTATGTAGGTTGTGGAGCATGTTTTCCTTGATGGCCTGTCGGTTGAGGTCGTATGTGGTCCAGAACAGGGGGCTGTCGGCCTCTCCGCTGACGCTGTAGTGATAGGCTACGGTATGTGTCAGTGGGTCGTAGGTCATGCTGTCGCACTGTGTGATAGCGTCGATGTGTTGCGGGCAGTTGGTGGCAGTCCAGTCTTTGACCTCTGTGGCTATGCGCTCCTCGATAGGTCGTTGGCAGGCGGTGAGCAGGAGCAGTAGGATGGGTAGTAAGGTGCGCTTCATGGCAGTGTGTTGGGATAAAAAGAAAACGGGTTTAGCTATTGCTAAGCCCGTTGAGCGTGTACACCGTCAGGGGCTCGAACCCTGGACCCACTGATTAAGAGTCAGTTGCTCTACCAACTGAGCTAACGGTGCTCCGATGCATTTTTCTTCAAACGCGGTGCAAAAGTAGTGTATCTCCTTTGATGCTCCAAGTGTTTAGGCATTTTTTTTGCGCTGTGACTTGCTTTTTTAGGCAAATGTGCGTTCTGCGCGGCTTCTTTTTGGTTTTGCGAAGCGCTATATGGTGAGGTAGAAAAAAGATTAGGCCCATGTCGTCCGCGCGGACTCATAGGCCTAATCGATGGGTGTTGTAGGCAGGGATGCCGATAGTGTGGGGCGGTTTAGTAGATGCCCTGTGCCATCATGGCTTTAGCCACTTTGAGGAAGCCTGCGATGTTTGCTCCCTTGACGTAGTTGATATATCCGTCGGCCTGCGTGCCGTAGTTGACGCAGTTCTCGTGGATGTTGTTCATGATGCCGTGCAGACGCTCGTCAACCTCTTGGCGTGTCCAAGAGAGGCGCTCGGAGTTTTGCGACATTTCGAGGCCACTGACTGCTACGCCACCCGCATTGGCGGCTTTTCCGGGCGAATAGAGCAGGCCAGCTTCTTGGAAGACGCGGATGGCCTCGGGCGTGGTGGGCATGTTGGCTCCCTCGCTCACAGCTATGAC
Organism: Bacteroidaceae bacterium; assembly: GCA_017479555.1. GTDB lineage: Bacteria > Bacteroidota > Bacteroidia > Bacteroidales > Bacteroidaceae > Alloprevotella. The sequence goes on from JAFVCB010000013.1 coordinate 1,754, forward strand.
GCCGTTCTTGACCAGTGCTTTGGCGGCTTCCTCGTTGATTTCGTTCTGTGTAGCACTGGGTAGCGCAATGTCGGCTTTCTCGAACCAGGGCTTGGCACCGCCGCCAACGTATTTCACGCCGTACTCCTGTGCATATTCGCTGATGCGTCCGCGTTCTTCGTTCTTCAGTCGCATGATGAAGTCGAGTTTCTCACGGTCTATGCCGTCTGGATCGTAGATGTAGCCATCGCTGTCTGAGCAGGTGACTACTTTGGCACCGAGCTCCAGACATTTCTCCATGGTGTATTGCGCCACGTTGCCCGAACCGCTGACGAGCACGGTTTTGCCCTCGAGGTCGAGGCCGCGTGTGGCGAGCATGTTCTGTAGGAAGTAGACGTTGCCGTAACCAGTGGCTTCGGGACGGATGAGCGAACCGCCAAACTCGAGTCCTTTGCCAGTGAGTACACCTCCCCACTGGTGGGTGAGACGTTTGTACCAGCCAAACATATAGGCCACTTCGCGACCACCAACGCCGATGTCGCCTGCTGGCACGTCTTCGTCGGGACCTATGTGACGATAGAGCTCGCTCATGAAGGCTTGACAGAAGCGCATCACTTCGGCATTCGATTTGCCACGCGGCGAGAAGTCGCTACCACCCTTGGCTCCTCCCATGGGGAGAGTGGTGAGTGAGTTCTTGAAGGTTTGCTCGAAAGCAAGGAACTTGAGGATGCCGAGGTTGACGCTCTCGTGGAAGCGTATACCACCTTTGTAGGGGCCAAGCACATTGTTGTGCTGCACGCGGTAACCAAAGTTGGTGCGTACGCGGCCTGCGTCGTCGGTCCATGTGACACGGAACGAGATGACGCGGTCGGGGATACACAGACGCTCGACGAGGTTCGTGGCCTCGAATGCGGGGTACTCGTTGTACGTTTCCTCAATGCTGCCGAGCACTTGGCTCACAGCCTGAATGTAGGCGGGCTCGCCTGGAAATCTCCTGTTGAGATCTTCTACGACTTGTTTTGCATTCATGGTCGTGGAGTTTTGTATGGTGAATTTGCTATAGTTGTTGTGGGCGGCGACGCAGCGGATGTAGCTTCGTCTTCTTTGGCAAATTTCGTTATTAACGTAGCAAAAAGGCTTCAGAGTAGGC
>JAFVCB010000014.1 GCA_017479555.1 Bacteroidaceae bacterium
CGCACGCGCGAGAAGTCCGACACCAAACTGCGCACCAGTCGTGGTGTACCAAACTGCGCAAGCCGACGACGGAGTTGCCAAGCCAGCATCAGGCGCGCACCCACCAGTACAGGAAGGGTGAGCAACAGATAGAGCATTTCGGGATTGGCAAATCTGAACATCGGTTAGTGTAGGTTGTCGTTGAATAAAAATAGAGGAAAAGCGTGGCTATGGTATTCTGCGGAAAAAGAGATTGCGCAACAGGAGTTCTAACAACAAGCACACGATGGCTATCATGGCAAAGGGTTGAAAGGCTTCGTAGCGCGCCTCACCCATCGCCGCGCTGAGTTTGGATTTCTCTAATTGGTCTATTTCACGATATATCGCACGTAGCTGCTGGCTGTCCGTGGCGCGATAGTACGAGCCGCCTGTGGCTTCGGCTATACGCGGTAACGTTTGTTCTGCACCGTCTTGGCTGTCGGCCTGACCTACGCTGATGGTATATATACGTATACCCAACTTGCGCGCAGCCTCGGCTGCTGTCAGCGGCGAGATGTCACCTGTATTGTTCTCGCCATCGGTGAGCAGGATGATGACTTTGCTCTTGGCCTCACTGCTTTGCAGATGATTGGCGGCGGCGGCCACTCCCATTCCTACAGCTGTTCCATTACTGATGATGCCACGTGCCTGAAGTTCGCAGTTCGCTGCAGCAAGGAGTTGCAAAAGCGCGGCATGGTCGCTCGTTAGTGGACACTGTGTGAAGGCCTCGCCTGCAAAGAGCGTCAGCCCTATATTGTCATTGGCGCGCTCTACCACAAAGTCTGCAGCTACCTGCTTAGCGGCTTCTATACGATTAGGCGTGAGGTCTTGTTCCAACATAGACACACTGATGTCCATGGCCAACATAATATCTATACCCTCGCGCTCATAGGCGGCCAACGCGGTGTCGGTCTGCGGACGTGCCAACACGCCAATCACCATCGCTACGGCACACATTCTGAGAAAGAAAGGCAGATGACGCAGCCTGTTACGCCATGTCTGAGGTGCGCCTCTGAACATCTCCGTTGTGGCCATCCGCACGGCTGGCTCGCGTCGACGCGCGGGCATATAGTGCCACAGAGCCATGGGCAACAGCAATAGCAGAAGCCAAAGTACATGAGGATGGGCAAAACTCAGCGAAGACATGGTTTAGAGATGAGGTTGAGGAAGATATGTTTTATTACTGCGTGTCGGTATACTTATATTATAATAGTATATGCATCATAGAAGTCTCAGCAACTGACGCGCCACGTCGTACCACAAAGCGATAGCTATCGTCGTTGCGAGCAGTGCCAGCCACAGCCAAGCATGTTTGCGACGTTTATAGTTTTTGAGGGGCTCTAACTCATCGCGTTGCTCTGTGTCTTTCAGACGTGGCGGTAATTTTGTGGCTTCCACAAATGCGGCAGCGGCCTCAAAGGGTTGCTGACTTTGTGCCAAGGTGAGTTGATTAGCAAACCTTACCAAATCGGACGCGTTAAGCACTGATTGCAATTGCTTCAACTGTGCGGCTTCACAGTGTGTACCCATCTCGCGTAGAATTTGCGAAGAGGTGAGTTGTTCCGTAGACACATCGAAGCGCGCGGTGATGTATTGGCGCAGGGTGGCGATGAGTTGGTCGTAAATAGTCGTCACATCATCGTCTCTCCCTACCATTTGGCGCAGGCTCGCTATCTGTTGCTGTGCGATTTGGTCGGCTGTGGGTGGCAACTGTACGATGCGATGCACCACGCGCCGCTTGACGGCACGCCACTTGCGCCAAAGCCACACGATGAGGGGTAGGCACAATAGGGCAAGAAGTCCTTCGACCAACAGTGACCATTGCCAGTCAAAGGGGATGGCATAGACATCTTTTGCACCATAGAACTGGTCGAGATGCAGCGTATCGACAGGTACGGACGTAACCACTAAGCGCAGAGTATCTGTGGCGCGAAGCGTATCTCTTCCCACCATCACCGCTGGAGCCATGAACTCATACTCGGCGGCCTCAAAGCTGGTCAGTATATAGTCGCGTGTGAGTTCGAGTGTACCGCCGAAGGCTGACACGGTGTCAACATCTTGGGTACGCACCACTTCGATGCCTGCTGACAGAAGTTCACGAGGCTTGAGGTCTGCAAACACTACAGGTACGTCGCTACTTGTCTTCACGCTGAGCGTGAGACGTGCTTGAGAACCGATGAGCAGATGGGTGCTGTCTATCTTCGCCTCCACGATGGGTTGCCCCAAAGCCCTCGTGACCATCATCACAAGTAGCAAAAGGCAGGATAGGCGAAGAGATTTCATCATGTATAAACGGATGTAAGAAAGAAATATGTTGTAGGAAGAACCTCGCATGTCAGCCACGTTTGGCCAACAAAGCCATCAAGCGCGGCACATAGTCGGTGTTGGTTGTAAACTCTGCGGCATCTACGCCACATTGATTGAAAACGTCTCGGAGTGCTTCACTATGCGCTTTCCACCATCGTTGTTGGCCCTCTCGCACGCTGCGGTGGGTGGTGTCCACGTATTGTTCGTGTCCCGTTTCTGCATCGTAGAGTTTGATAAACCCTACATTGGGCATCTCTTTGAGGCGCACGTCTGTCAGTCGCAGAGCGGCTACGTCGTGTCTTCGTGCTGCGATAGAGAGTGGTCTACGAAAGTCAACTGGACACAGGAAATCACTCAACAAGAAAGCCACTGCACGCCGCTTCTGCACCCTAATGAGGTACTCCAAGGCTTGTGCCACATCGGTGCGTCGATGGGCTGTGGGCGAGGCCAATAGTTCACGGATGATATAGAGGATGTGACTGCGATGAGAGGCTGGCGGAATATATTTCTCTATGCGGTCGCTGAAGAAGATGGCACCCACCTTGTCACCATTCATCATTGCACTGACGGCTAACGTAGCAGCTACCTCGGCCATGAGTTCGCGCAGCGTGCGACCCTGCGTACCAAAGTCCAAGCTGGGCGAGACGTCGATGAGCAGCATCACGATGAGTTCGCGCTCTTCGTGAAACATTTTTACGTGGGGCTTACCCGTTCGTGCCGTGACGTTCCAATCGATGTCGCGCACATCGTCACCCACATGGTATTCCCTCACTTCGCTGAAAGCCATGCCTCGCCCCTTGAACGCACTGTGGTATTGGCCAGCTAAGGCACCACGTGTCATGGCACGGGTCTTGATTTCCACACGACGCACGCGCTGAAGGAGTTCTGAGGCTTCCATAGGGCTTTGCTCAAGAGGTTAGGGTACTTTTACTTTACTCAAGATTTCACTGATGACTTGGTCGCTGCCTACGTTGTCAGCCTCGGCTTCGTAGCTCAGACTGATGCGATGGCGCAACACGTCTGCCGCAATGCTCTTCACGTCGTCGGGTATCACGTAGCCACGCCCTTCAAGCATGGCCACGGCACGAGAGGCCAAGGCCATATTGATGCCTGCACGGGGTGAAGCACCATAGTCCACATAGTGGGCAAGCGACTTAAGGCCGTATGCATCGAGCTCTCGGGTGGCGCGAACCAAGTCTACAATGTAGCGTTCCACGCGTTCGTCGATATAGACTTGACGCAAGAGTGTCCGCGCACGGGCTATCGTCTGCGTATCGGCTACAGGCTGCAAAACGATGTCTTCTGTGAGCAGATGATTGTGGATGATGCTTTGTTCCTGCTCTGCTGTGGGATAGTCCACTATCACCTTGAGCATAAAGCGGTCGGTCTGCGCCTCGGGCAAGGGATAAGTGCCTTCCTGCTCCACAGGATTTTGGGTGGCTAAGACGAGGAAAGGCTCTGGCAAGCGGAATGTCTCGTCACCGATTGTCACCTGATGTTCCTCCATCGCTTCGAGCAGCGCACTCTGCACCTTGGCGGGCGCACGATTGATCTCATCGGCCAGCACAAAGTGGGCAAACACTGGGCCGCGGCGGACGCAGAACTGCTCCGTGCGTTGGCTATACACCACCGTGCCCACTACGTCGGCGGGCAACAGATCGGGTGTAAACTGAATACGACTGAAATCGGCCTTAATCAGCGCCGCAAGTGTCTTCACCGCACGCGTCTTGGCCAGTCCAGGCACACCCTCGAGCAACAGATGCCCGCCTGAAAGCAAACCTGTGAGCAGCGAACGTACCAAGTGATGCTGCCCCACGATGACGCGAGCCATACCCGCCGTGAGTGCGGAAGCAAAGGCCATGCCCTCTTCTATCTCTGCCGTGAGACGGCGAATGTCGGGTTGTTGGGACATACTTTATTATATACTGAGTGAAACGAAAAATCTACATTCTGAACTACGCTACATCGGGAAGAAGAATCTCCCCGCCTGCCACCTGCCAAACACAATAGCAAACACGCGGCCAAGGGCTTGGTTCACCCTTTACATCGGGGCGCGTTTTCGGTCTTCAGATGGTAGCAAATAGTGTGCAAAGATAGCATTTATCGATGTATTATTGTGTGTAGAGTTGCCAAAAACGGCTTTTTCGGAAATTCTCTGCGCTTTTGAGGAAATTAAATCGCGGGGGCTAAAGATATTTTAACACAAGTGTGTTATATTTGCCGTGCAAAAGCGAAAGTGCCTCATTGCAATGAAACTACTCTTGATGACAACCCCCAATTTCTTTGTTGAGGAGCACCAGATTCTCACGGTACTCTTTGAGCAGGGGTTGGACATACTGCACCTTCGCAAGCCCCACACAGAACCCATCTACAGCGAGCGTCTGCTCTCGCTCCTCCCCGAGGAGTACCGAAGCCGTGTAGTGGTGCACGACCACTATTACTTGAAGAACGAATATCGACTTCGAGGCATTCACCTCAATCCCCGTAACGAGCCACCCCAGAAGTTTAAGGGTAGCGTCAGTGCTTCGGCCTCGACGTTAGCCGATGTAGAACGACTCAAGCGCAGTGTAGACTACGTGCTGTTCACCCCTCAGATGGAGACACCTGGGCTTGATGCGCACCACTCCGACCGACAAATCGACGAATGGAGTGCCTCAAAAGTCATCGACAGCAAAGTGATGCTCATGGGCGGCGTGTCGCTCGACAACGTGGCTCGTGCCAAGCGAGCTGGCTTCGGCGGTGTAGTCCTCTACGGAGCTATATGGAATCGCTTCGACCAATGGGGTACGCCAGACTTCAAAGACCTTTCTGACTTCTTCCGCAAAGTGAAGAAACTCTGTTAACCCACTATGCAGCCTTGTCAAACCACCCTTTGTCAAGGCTGTTGCTATAATTCAGCCCACGAAGCCATACAGCAGTCACGCCACAAGGCTACACCACATAGTAAGTCATCTATTTCAAACAACCCCGATACCCATAAAAATCTTCCTACAATGGACAGCAACTTCCTCGTTTTCTCTGGCACACGTTCCAAGTACCTTGCACAAAAAATCTGTGACGAACTCGGCGTACCTCTCGGTAACCTGCAGACCACCTTTTTCGCCGACGGTGAATTTGAAGTATGCTACGAAGAAACCGTACGCGGACGCGATGTCTTTCTCGTACAGAGCACATTCGCTCCCGCCGACAACATGATGGAACTCCTCTTGATGATCGATGCAGCCAAACGCGCCTCTGCCAAGACCATCAACGCCGTAATACCCTACTTCGGTTGGGCACGCCAAGACAGGAAAGACAAGCCGCGCGTGAGTATCGGAGCTAAACTCGTGGCCGACCTACTCAGCGTAGCAGGCATCGACCGACTAATCACCATGGACCTGCATGCCGACCAAGAACAAGGCTTCTTCGACATCCCCGTAGACCACCTCTACGCGTCGACCATCATGCTGCCCCATATCAAACAGTTACAGCTCGAAAACCTCTGCATAGCAACCCCCGACGTAGGTGGTTCTAAGCGTGCCAATGCTTATGCCAAGTACCTCGACTGTCCCTTTGTTATTTGCAACAAGCAACGTGTCAAAGCCAACGAAGTAGCAGCTATGCAAGTCATCGGCGATGTGGAAGGCATGGATGTCATCCTGATTGACGACATCGTAGACACCGCAGGCACCATCACCATTGCAGCTAACCTCATGCGCGAAAAAGGCGCTCGCAGCGTGCGTGCTATTGCCAGCCACTGCATCATGAGCGGTCCAGCCAACGAGCGTATAGCACAGAGCGCACTGGACGAAATCATCTTCACCGACACCATACCCTACCAAGGACAATGCGAGAAAGTGAAGCAAATCACCTGCGCAGGCCTCTTTGCCGAAACCATTCGTCGCGTGCTTGACAACAAGAGCATCAGTTCGCAATACCTGCTCTAAGCACACAAGAACCACCCTGTTCTTTGCTGTCCGCGAAAAAGCTTAAACGCGTCACAATTACAGTCTGCAATGCCTATCCACAGGCGTTGCAGACTTGTTTTTTGGAGGAGGAGCATTACCCGAAGCAAACGCATCAAGAACGATAAGCTGAGATTACTAATCCCTAACACACGCGACCGATATATTTTCTAATCATTTTCTTGCACAAATATGGATAATCGGCATAGGATTTTTTGACTCGCGATTTGGATAAGTATCACTACCTTTGCATTGCCTCCTCATAGGGATGTACGCCAAAAGCCCTAAAATGCGGGCGAAACTACCTCGGCATGTAGTAATTTCTGCATGCCGAGGTAGTTTTTTCTACATGCCGAGGTAAGAAATTCTTCCTCGGAAGCGGTTTTGCTACCCTCCATTGTCGCACTTTATTTGTCGGATTTTGTGAAATGAGCGCCCCATCTATGCTCATAAAAGTCCATAGAGCAACTTTTTTCAACCAACAAGTGGGGTGTTTTTTTGAGCGTTCGTCCGGCCTGCTTTCCATATGCACGCTCTTGGCTAATAAATCGGTCGCAGCGACATAAGGTTTGGCACAATTTACGTAACACTGGCGTTGCCGAAGTTACTCCATCTCGGAAGAACGCGCTCAAAAGCAAGCTTTTGGCTTGTTCTCCTCTCGATTTGTCGTAACTTTGCAGCGTTTTTACACATCGCATAAAGCCACGCATGACAACCAAAGCCATACTCTTCGATATGGATGGTGTGCTCTTCAACTCCATGCCCTATCACGCTAAGTGCTGGGAGCAAGTTTGCCAAGCCGAGGGGTTAGACCTCACCGCCCAAGAAGCCTATCTTCACGAGGGACGCACAGCCAAAGGAACCATAGATTTGCTCACGCAGCGCAAATGGCATCGCGACGCTACACCTGAAGAGGTGGAACGCATCTACGAAGCCAAATGCAAGCTCTTCAACGCACTACCCGAAGCACCCACCATAGAAGGTGCCGACCTCGTTCTCGCCGCAGCCAAGCGCGCGGGACTCATCATCACATTGGTCACAGGAAGCGGACAAAAAAGTCTGCTCGAAAGGCTCAACAAGGCCTACCCTCATTGCTTTGTGCCAGAGCGCATGGTGACCAGCGACGATGTGCGCCACGGCAAGCCTCATCCCGAGCCTTACCTGATGGGATTGGCCAAATCGGGGGTTAACGCTGAGGAAGCTATCGTTGTGGAGAATGCTCCATTGGGTGTAGAAGCCGCCGTAGCGGCTGGGATACGCACCATAGCGGTCAACACAGGTCCACTGCCCGAAAAAGCACTCTTGGATGCAGGCGCAAGCCAAGTTTTTCCTTCGATGACGGCTTTTGCCCAGCAATTTGACGAAATAGTGGGTAGAAAATAGTAACTTTGCGCCCTATGATGACCTTGTTCACACACCCCACCCTCCTCTGCTGCAAACGCTGTCTGCGTAGTGCTTTCCTTGCACTCGTACTTTGCCTATCGACAGCCCTTGCCGCCCAGGAGAGCAGGACGCAGTCGGCAAGGCCTTTGGAATCCTCTGCAGCGCACCAGCAGCAAGAGCCCGATACGCTCTTAGCCTCGTTCATTACCTGTGGACCAGGCGACGAGAGCTACGAACTCTATGGTCACACGGCGATACGTCTGCGCAGCAAGCACGGGGGCGAAGACGTGGTGTACAACTACGGGTATTTCAATTTTCGACAGCCGCACTTCGTATGGCACTTCGTATTGGGCGAGACAGACTATTCCCTGCGCACCATGTCGTGGGAGCGTTTCTACACCATTTACACCGAAGAGGGACGCTGGATAGACGAACAGCTACTCGACCTTTCGCCCGAAGAGACGGCGCGCCTCGCCGAGGCACTGACGCAAAACGAGTGGGAGGCGATGGTGGGCGGTTGGACGTATCGCTACAACTACCTCACCGACAACTGCACCACACGCGCCATAGACCAAATCCTATCAGCCATCGACGGCACACTGGTACTTCCCGAGACCGCTCCCACCACCTATCGCACGGCCTTACATCGCTACACTGCAGGTCATGCTTGGGCGCAGTTTGGTAACGACATGCTTCTCGGTGCGGGATGCGACGTGGACATCGACACCGAAGGTCAACTCTTCCTGCCTCTTGATGCCGAAGCCTTGCTGCAAGCCTCACAGGTGAAGCGCAACGATGGTACACAACGACCATTGATCAAATCGCAAACACGCGTGGCCAACCTGCCCGATAAGCCTGCCGACACGCGTATACCACCCATCGTATGGGTCAGCGCGTTGCTCGTATTGACCATAAGCCTCACGCTCTGGGAGCACAAGCAGCGGCGCACTGCGTGGGGCTACGATGTATTGCTATTGACCACACAGGGACTTGCAGGATGCATCATTGCCTTCATGCTCACCGTCAGCCAACACCCTACGGTAGATTCCAATCTGCTCATCTCGTGGCTCAACCCTCTTCCGCTCATTGTTCTATGGCCTGTAGTGAGCGCATTTAGGCGCAAGCGCATATCGCGCTACTTTATCCTACAAATCGCCATGACGAGCATCTTTTTCTTCATCGCCATCGCCCAATTACAGCAGTTTCCTGTAGAGACCTATGTTTTGGCACTGTGTTTGCTGATAAGAGCCGTGTGGCATACCATGCGCCGCGAAACTTCGCGCACATCGGCCTAAGCCCCGCCCTACCCTACCTCGACAAATCATTTATCGCATCACCTAAGTATATGACATCCCCCGCGCACCACTCCCACCGCAGCTCGCTATGGCTCAAACTGCTCACAGCGATGACCGCCCTCGGCGTGCTACCCGTTACGACGGCTAACGCACAGCGCGATGGAGTGCCGCGCCTTGTGGTGAGCATCTTCGTAGACCAACTGCGAAGCGATTACATGCAAGCCTTCCTGCCCCTGTATGGCAACGACGGACTGCGGCGACTCCTGCAAGAAGGGAGGATATATACACAAGCCGAATACCCTCACGCCAATGCCGACCGCGCAGCATCGGCGGCCACAGTATCTACAGGCGCTGTGCCCTCCGACCATGGCATCGTGGCTATGGAATGGCTCGACAGAGAGACACTGCGCCCCGTAGGTTGCGTGGACGACAAGACCGTGCAAGGTGTGGGTTCACTCGCACCAGCCTCACCCGTGAAGCTCCTTGTCACCACCGTGGGCGACGAACTCAAAGTGGCCACACAGGGCGGAGCGATGGTCTATGCCCTGTCTCCCTTTCGCGAGACGGCCATATTCACAGGCGGACATGCTGCCGACGGGGCATACTGGATAGACGAAACCACAGGCCGATGGTGCACCAGCACATACTACGGCCCGCTACCCTCATGGCTTTCCTACCGCAACGGGGAGTCGAAATTAGCGAACCAGCAGGGACAGCTCTGGCAACCCTCCAATCCTCACGTAGGAACGTTCAGCTACTATCTTTCGCGCGGTGTGCGCGAGCCTTTCTCGCATCGATTTGAAGGTATGCGTGCCGCACGCGAGATGCTCACCACTGCACTGGTCAACGACGAGATGGCGGCTGCGGCGCAGCTGTGTATAGAGCAGAGTCGCATCGGTGCAGACGAGACACCCGACCTTTTGGCCTTGACGCTCTACGCAGGCAGCTATCTGCATCGCCCGATTAACGATGCGGCGATGGAGTTGCAAGACACCTATGTTCGCTTAGACCAAGCCATAGCCACCATACTCAAAGCCGTTGAGAAAAAAGTAGGGTTGGAACGCGCCCTCATCGTTCTCACATCATCGGGTACCAGCGAAGAAACGGCGGGAGACCTGTCTGCCTATCGCATTCCCTCAGGCACATTCGATGCCGAGCGCGCGATGGGACTACTCAATATGTACTTGGCTGCCCTACATGGTACGGGCAAATACGTATTGGCCGTCGCTGGCACACAATTCTACTTCGACCGGAAACTCATCGAAGACAAGGCACTCACGCTGTCCTCTGTGCTCGACGAGTCGGCAGACTTCTTGCAACAACTCTCGGGCATCAAAGATGTCTACACCTCTGCACGACTGATACAAGGCGCATGGACACCTGGCATTAGTGCCTATCGGGCGGCTTACCACACCGACCGAAGTGGCGACCTGCGCATCGTGCTGAGTCCTGGTTGGGGGCTAAAGAACAGCACTTCCCAGCAGTTGCAGCGCGAAGGGTTTGTGCCATTCCCCATCATCTTCTTGGGCAGTCTCACCACCAAAGGCACTATAGCCACACCTGTGAGTACCGACCACATCGCGCCGACCATCAGCGAGGCCATACGCATCAGAGCGCCCAATGCCTGTGCAGCAAAACCTTTGGCACTGCAATAGGCCACGACAACAAACTGACAAGATTTTACACAAACAAGGATAACACATACTGAATCTAAGATATGAACTTCAACAACTTTCTGAGCAAACTATTTGGCAATAAATCGCAACGCGACATGAAAGCCATACAGCCTTGGGTAGAGAAAATCAAAGCCGCCTACCCTGCCATCGAAGCTCTCGACAACAATGCCCTACGCCAGCGCACCGCTGAGATACGTCAGGACATACAAGATAGCGCACAAGACCTGCGCGAAAAAATCAACGAAATACGCGAGAAGATAACCGACACACCTATCGAAGACCGCGAGCCTCTCTTCAACCGCATCGACAAGATTGAGAAAGACATTCTCGAACGCTTCGAAGAAAAACTCACAGAGCATCTGCCCGAGGTTTTCTCCATCGTGAAAGAAACGGCGCGTCGCTTCACCGAGAACGTAGAAATCGTTGTCGCTGCCACCGACTTCGACCGCGACCTCGCTGCCACACACGACTTTGTGCGCATAGACGGTGAGCATGCCATCTATCAGAACCACTGGATAGCGGGTGGTAACGAAGTGACTTGGGACATGGTACACTACGATGTGCAGCTATTTGGCGGCGTAGTACTCCATCAAGGTAAGATTGCCGAGATGGCTACTGGTGAGGGAAAAACATTGGTGGCCACCCTACCCGTATTCCTTAACGCACTGACTGGCAACGGTGTTCACGTCGTGACCGTGAACGACTATCTGGCTAAGCGCGACAGCGAATGGATGGGGCCGCTATATATGTTCCACGGACTTAGCGTAGACTGCATAGACAAGCACGAGCCCAACTCAGATGCCCGTCGCAAGGCCTACAATGCCGACATCACATTCGGTACGAACAATGAGTTTGGTTTCGACTACCTGCGCGACAACATGGCGCTCTCGCCCAAAGATTTGGTGCAACGTCGTCACAACTACGCCATTGTCGATGAGGTGGACAGCGTATTGATAGACGATGCGCGTACACCGCTTATCATCAGCGGTCCTGTGCCAAAAGGAGACGACCAGTATTTTGAAGAATATCAAGGACTGGTAGAACGCCTCGTAGCCACACAGCGACAGCTCGCCACGAACTACCTCGCAGAGGCTAAGAAACTCATCGCCAGCGACAACAAGGAGGAAAAAGAGCAAGGCTTCTTGCAACTCTTCCGCAGCCACAAAGCCCTTCCCAAGAATCGTCCGCTCATCAAGTTCCTCTCTGAGCAAGGCATCAAGACGGGTATGCTCAAGACGGAAGAAATCTATATGGAGAACAACAATCGTCGCATGCCAGAAGCCACCGACCCGCTCTACTTTGTGGTAGACGAGAAGCAACGCAGCGTAGACCTTACCGACAAGGGCAATGCATGGTTGGCACAACAGGTGAAAGACGAACAGCTCTTCGTCTTGCCCGATATCACGGCTGCCATGTCGGCGCTCGAAGCCGATGCTTCGCTCAGCGACGAAGAACGTCTTAAGCGCAAGGATGAGCTATTCAACGACTATGCCGTCAAGAGCGAACGCGTACACACCATATTGCAACTGCTCAAAGCCTACACGATGTTCAACAAGGACGAGGACTACGTGGTGATGGACGGCGCAGTCAAGATTGTAGACGAGCAGACAGGTCGTATTATGGAGGGGCGTCGCTGGAGCGACGGTTTGCATCAAGCAGTAGAAGCTAAGGAGCACGTGAAGGTTGAAGCCGCAACACAAACCTTTGCTACAATTACGCTGCAAAACTACTTCCGCATGTACCACAAACTCTCGGGTATGACAGGTACAGCCTCCACCGAAGCGGGTGAGTTCTGGAATATATACAAACTCGACGTGGTAGAAATCCCGACCAATAAGCCCGTCATTCGTAACGACATGAACGACCGCGTATATCGCACCAAACGCGAGAAATACAATGCCGTCATTGCCGAGATAGAAGAGATGATTGCACAAGGGCGTCCTGTACTTGTAGGCACCACCAGTGTGGAAGTCAGCGAACTGCTTAGCAAAATGCTCTCGCTACGCAAGATTGCACACAACGTGCTCAACGCTAAGCTCCACCAACAAGAGGCAGGTGTCGTAGCACAAGCTGGACAGAAAGGTATGGTGACCATCGCCACCAACATGGCAGGACGCGGTACGGACATCAAGCTCAGTCCCGAGGTTAAAGAAGCAGGAGGACTGGCCATCATCGGTACAGAACGCCACGAGAGCCGTCGTGTAGACCGCCAGCTACGCGGTCGTGCTGGACGTCAGGGCGACCCAGGTAGCAGTGTGTTCTTCGTCAGTCTGGAAGACAACTTGATGCGCCTTTTTGCCAGCGAGCGCATCGCCAAAATTATGGACCGTTTAGGTTTCAAAGAAGGCGATGTCATCGAGCACAAGATGATTAACAACAGCATAGAACGCGCCCAGAAAAAAGTGGAAGAGAACCACTTCGGTGTGCGCAAACGCTTGTTGGAATACGACGACGTGATGAACAAACAACGTACCGTAGTCTATGAACGTCGTCGCCACGCCTTGATGGGCGAACGTATCGGCATGGACATTGCCAATATGATATGGGAGCAGGTGGTATCTATCATAGAGACTGGCGGATGGCAGAGCCAACGCGACACGTTCCTCTCCACCTTTGCCATGGAGATACCCTACACCGAAGCAGAATTTGAGGAAAAGAGCCGCGACGAACTCTATGAGCGTACATTCCAACTGGCCATGGAGAACCTCAAACGACGCACTGAAGCTCTCGCCGAGACGGCCAACCGTGTGATACACCCTTACTACGAGGCAGAAGGCGAGCGTTTCGAGTTCGTGGTAATTCCCGTGAGCGACGGTAAGATGGTATATCACATTCGTACGAACTTCAAGGAAGCTTACGAAACAGCATGTACCAGTGTCATTCGCGACTACGAGAAGACCATCTTGCTTAGAAACATAGACATGTCGTGGCAAGAAAACCTGCGCAACTTGGACGAGCTACGCCACAGCGTACAAAACGCCAGCTATGAGCAGAAAGACCCGCTGCTCATCTTCAAACTCGAGAGTGTGAAGTATTTCGATGCCATGGTAGAGGAGTGCAACACCAACAGCATTTCAAGTTTGATGCGCGGAGCTATACCTCAACAGCCTGGTCAAGAGCAAAGCGTACAGGAAGCAGGCGAAGAAGTTCGTGCCAAGCGTAACTACACCGAAAGCAAACAGGGTTCTGAAGTGAGCAGCCAGACAGAAGCACAACGCGCCGCAGCGGGCAACGACACGCGCGGTCGTCAACCCTCACAACCCATTGTCAAAGAAAAGCTTCCTGGACGAAACGACCCATGTCCGTGTGGTAGTGGCAAGAAGTTTAAGCATTGTCACGGACGTGGCATTGTTTAAGAAAGTATATGCTACATCGCTTAGTAGTCTTGACTAAGCCTCAAGGCTACTAAGCATGAGCTATTCTTACGTTCGTTTCACAGACTTTTTCTTGCCAAGGCAAAGCCTAAACAAGTTTCGCTTTGCTCTTCTGGCTTAACGAAAAAAGTTCGTCCATTTCAGCATGGACGTACCGCATGATAATGAATGCATACGCATATCGTTGAGCATAGAGAATAGCTCAATAAACTTAGATGAACATGAGAGCCAAGATTTTATCTATCATAGCCCTAACCATTTGCATCAACCTTCAGGCTCAAGCACAGGTAGACTCGCTGATGCAGGTGTACGACTTTGCGGGAGCAGCACGCCTACTGCGTACGCAAATAAACAAAGCCCGCAATGCAGGAGAGCCTGTAGCGACACTCCAAGAACGTCTGCGCCAAGCCGAAATGGGTGAGCGTATGTTGCCAGCCACAGAGCAGGTTGTGTTTCTTGACAGCATAGTGATGCCAGCTGAGAGTGTACTCTCAAAAATAAGACTGACTTCGCACGCAGGTCGACTGATGGCGGTGAGAGACTTCTTCGGGCAAGACTATCCACAGGGTTTTACGGGACAAGGCACCATGTATATCGGAGACTATGGCGACCGCATCTTTCTCTCCCAAGCTGACAGTACGGGGCTGCACAAACTGCACCAATCGCGCCTGTTGGGAGGTACATGGAGCGCACCACAATTGTTGCCTGGACTGGAAAACACCATTGACACGCAGGACTTCCCCTTTGCCCTTCCCGATGGTCAAACACTTTATTTTGCAGCAAGTGGAGAACAGTCCTTAGGTGGTTATGACATTTTTGTGACACGCTACGATGCTGACCAAGGACGGTATCTCAAACCCGCTCACTTAGGTTTCCCCTTCAACAGCACGGCTAACGACTATCTCTACATCATAGACGAGGCAGCGGGTGTGGGCTATTTCATTAGCGACAGAAATCAGCCCACAGGTTATGTGTGCCTTTATGCCTTCATTCCCAACACCACGCACGACATCTATATGCTCTCTGCAGAAAATGCAGACAGCGTTCGCAGAGCCGCACGCATTGCATCCATTCAAGAGTTAGGGGCAGAGAGCGAGCAAGCACTTGCTGCAAGACGTAAGGCCAACAAGGCACTTTCAGCCAGTTATGCTGCCCAGCAAACACCGATATACATCGTCATAGACGACAACCACGTGTACACACAGCCTACACAGCTCAAGAACGAAACTGCGGCACGTATAGCCACCGAGTACGTCAATCGCCAGCGCGAACTCATCGCGTTGGAGCAAGAGATAGAGGCCGCACGTGAGAACTATGTCGCTATGCCAAGCCAAGAGGTAGGCTCACAAATCCTTGCCTTGGAACAACGCATTGACAACCTACGAAACACCATACATCGCCTAAGCATTAACATGCGCAAAGCTGAATTAGGCGAATAACATACCTTTACTTACTATACTATGAAGAACTATTTTCCACCCTCAGAGCTCATCATCAATTCTGATGGTAGCATATTCCACCTCCACGTTGTACCAGAGGCTTTGGCCGACAAGGTGATACTCGTCGGAGATCCTGGACGTGTAGAGACCATCGCGAAGCATTTTGAGACACGCGAGTTTGAAGTAGAGAACCGAGAATTCCATACCGTGACTGGTACATTCGAGGGTAAGCGCATCACGGTGATAAGCACAGGCATAGGATGCGATAACATCGACATCGTATTGAACGAGATTGATGCGTTGGCTAACATTGACTTTGAGACCCGTCAGGTTAAACCCACGCTGCGAAGCCTTGACATCGTGCGCATTGGCACCTGTGGAGGATTACAAGAATTTACACCAGAAGGTACATTTATTGCTTCAGAGAAGAGCATCGGATTTGATGGTTTGCTCAACTTCTATGCAGGGCGTGACAACGTCTGCGACCTCGACTGTGAAGCTGCTTTCAGAGAAACGATGAAATGGACAGGAAATCAGTGTATCGCCTACCCATACGTCGCACAAGCCAGCCAAGTACTCTTAGACCGCATTGCCAAAGAAGATATGGTACGTGGCATCACGATTGCTTGTGGAGGATTCTTCGGTCCACAAGGACGTGAACTCCGCATACCATTGGCAGACCCACAGCAGAACGAGAAGATTCAGGATTTCGAACATCAAGGGTTGCGCATCACTAATTTCGAGATGGAGAGCAGTGCTGTGGCAGGTCTATCCTCCTTGATGGGACACAAGGCACTTACTGTTTGCATGGTCATAGCCAATAGAGTAGCTGGACGTGCCAACACCAACTACAAAGGCTCGATAGACAACCTCATCCGTATCGTACTGGAACGCATCTGATTTGAGGATAGCGCCGCGTTTTACCCATAATCAGCCATGAGGGGTAAAACCATCTATCTACACCTCAACAACGTTCCCGCTGCACAGAAGAATGCAGCGGGAACGTTGTTATATATATAATATGGTATAACTCAAGTGAAGGAGTTAAGGTGTAGTATCTCCTTGAACTCGTAAGAGACGCGGATCGTTAGGGCCAAGGATTGTTGTACCCTGCGTAAAACGATTGGCGCGCGAGCTCGACGGTTTGGGATGCGGACGCGTGCCAGTAGCTATTTGCTGAGCAGACACACGCCCCTCCGCTGCAAGGCTATCCACCGCATTGGCATCGCCAGGAAAGGAGGGAATGAGCGTCGGCAAATGCCCCACATATTGCTCCCAGCGACGCAACACCTTGATGACATGCATCACGGGTTCTTCGCCTATCATCACTCCATACTTCACTATTGGGTCACGATAGCCCGAAGCATTAGAGAGCTTCAGACAATACGAACTGACGTTTTGCCAAAGGCGAGCATCGCGGCCATCCTTGCGACAGAGAGATTGGGCATCGCGCACATGACCTAATCCACAATCATAAGCTGCTACCACAAACTTCAAACGCTCATATCGGTCTGGAATGTCAGAGAATTCTGAAAGAAGATCTTTCAAATGCTTCGTGGCTACATCCACGTTTTGTCGAGGTTCAAGAAAATCGGATATACCATACTGTGCAGCAGTCTTTTCCATCACTTGCATCAGTCCTCGCGCACCCGCACCACTTACTGCATTGGGGTCAAAGCCACTCTCTTCATACGATAGCGCCGCTATGAAGTGCCAATCGAGATTTAGCGACCGTGCAGCGCGCTTGAAGTGTTCATCATAGATAGATATGATATCTTTCTCTAAACTGATGTAAGGAGACTGTTCGTTTTTGCGCACCAAACAGCGTTGGCGCAAAAAACTAAAAAGACGTTGTTCCACACTGTCACACAGTGCGGAAGTTCCCCATTCGCTCAGCAACTGCTGTAGGCCAACAGCTCCTTGACGTACAGCCCACTGTTTGCCAGTCACTTCATCATAGGGGGCAGAAGGCGTTACAGGAAGCGTGTCCCAAGTAGCACTATCAAGCCATAGCGCATAGACATCTATATCGCTGCTGTGCAAATAATCCATATACTCAGCCGTGTCTGCAGCCACTTCCATACGTAGTCGTACCCCAAGATATCGAGCCAAGCTATCGGCCAAAGCATATTGCAGCCCTATGATGGTATCTTCGAAAGCAGTATAAGTATCTGCTCCCTCAAGCGTAGCTACTACAATTTCGCCTGCTTCTAAAATGCTGTCCAAATCATATACAGGGTGCAACGCGGAAAGAGAATCGGTACGAGACGAGGGCGAGGCTGCTTTGTCGCCTCCACAACCATAAAGCAGTGATAGGCACAATATCAAAGCAAAAAACAACAGACGTTTCATCATTATATTATAACTCAACAACAATCTAAGTATGGAGCGCACATTTGAAGAAAGACAGAAATTGCTGATATCTTCCATGCGCCAAATGAGTCGTTAAAAGCTTTATAGTCATTGAGAACCTAAGGCGACATAGAAACCTTACGCTCAAAAAAGCTTGACGAAAGTAAGCAGAAGAGCTGAACCAACAAAGAGAAACACGAGCTTTTGACGAAACTTTTGAAAAACGGTACAACTTTGTATAAAGTTAACAACTCGAGGAATAAATATAGCTCAATTTTTGTATCTTTGCGGGCATAAAGTAGGTACTCAATTCTTTTTAGAAAGTAGGAAAAAGGAAATAAAAGAATTGTAGTAGTTTCTCCACGACATAAAGCAGTAAGAGACCCATTTTGCTTGACTCCAAAAACGCAGACTAAACTTGCTTGAGGACTGCCTTGGCGAGCAAAAGTCTGTCGAAGAAGAACATACAAGCTTTCACAGCGTGGCTACACGATTGACTATGCTGTGATTGGCTCATACATAAGGCATAATATACCTATGAAAATACTTCATACAGCCGACTGGCATCTTGGTAACACTTTTCACGGCCACGATCGCGAAATAGAACAACGCCATTTCTTAGATTGGTTTGTAGACACTATTCGCCTGCATGCTCCCGATGCGATTTTGATTAGCGGAGATGTGTTTGACACGTCAAATCCTCCAGCTTGGGCTGAGGCGCTATTCTATCGTTTTATGCGCAACGTATCGGAGGCCTTGCCTGATGTGGAAATCATCATTGTGGGCGGAAACCATGATTCGCCGCGACGCTTAGAAGCACCTGCTCCACTTTTGAAGCTACACAACATACATGTAGTGGGAAGTGTGCCTCACAAGAGTGATGGAAGCATCAATATTGAGGCCTTAGCGATACCTCTGCTTAATCGCACCTCTGGAGCTACGGAATGCATCTGCTGGGCTATGCCTTTCCTCCGAGCCGTTGATCAACCCGAAAATATGACGCAAACCGAGGCTTTGGCTTGGTATTACAATCAATTCTTGAAGGTGATGCGAAGTAGGGAATACAGAGACCTACCCTGCATTGCTACAGGTCATTTCTACACCAACAACGCTGAAATCTGCGCAAACGAGCACAGCGAGCGGTTGGTTGTAGGCGGGCAAGACCAAGTCAATGTCAATGTGCTGAGCGATGCATATAGCTATATTGCATTAGGGCATATTCACAAGGTACAATGCGTAAGTAGCCGTCCGGCCACCTACTATGCGGGTAGTGTATTGCCCATGTCGTTTAGCGAAAAACGCTATGAGCATGGCATCAACTTGGTAGAAATATTGGATGATGGTGCAGCACGCGTTCAGCGTATCGCCTACACTCCCTTGCGAAAGCTCATATCTATTCCTCAGAATGGGGTATCGTCACCCGATGGTGTTCGCTACGAGATAGATAAACTTCCCAACAGAAAAGCCAATGATGACGGTAAGGATTGGCCTTACTTGGAAATACGTGTTTCACAAGAACAACCTGAGCCGAAACTACTCTCTGAGGTCAGCGAGATGCTTCAAACGAAAGCAGTACATTTCTGTCGCATGACAGCGGTACACCATACCAACCAAGAACAAGAGCCTGAATTGACGGTAGAACGTCTGAAAACGCTTTCGCCACTTGATATGGCACAACGCGTGTACAAAGAAAGCTACGGCAACTATCTACCCGAAGAGATGGAAGCGCGTTTTCGCATAGCCTTTGAAGAGGTTAGCAACGAAGCATAGACAGACCACTCATTCTTTTTTTCCTCAACCAAGCTCTCTCCTAAATACATTACCACCCGTGAATATAGAGAAAATCATCATTCGCAACCTCACATCCCTTGAGGGCGAACATATAATAGACTTCACCGAAGAACCCTTGCGCTCCGCTGGTTTGTTTGCCATCACAGGCAATACGGGGTCGGGCAAGAGTACCATCTTGGATGCTATATGTTTATCACTCTATGGACGCGCGCCGCGTTTTGAAGGCATAGAAGGCATCAAGAGCGACAAACTGGTAGAAGGTCCCGATGGCGAGAAGTCCATTCAAGCCAAAGACCCTCGTGGCCTACTGCGGCGCGGACAAACAGAAGGAGGGTGCACCATTGTTTTCTCTAAGCCTGATGGTTCACGCTATGAAGCAAGTTGGAGTGTGAGGCTGAAACGTACAGGCACATACGAACGTGCCGCACAAACCCTCCGACAACTATCTCCACGGAACATAGAGATTCCAACCAATGAGGTGCAACAACGCGTGCGCGACATCGTGGGACTCGACTACGAACAATTCACGCGCACTATACTATTAGCTCAGAATAGTTTTGCTGGATTTTTGCGCGCAAGACACGATGAAAAATCTACGCTCTTAGAAAAACTTACAGGCACAGAAATCTATGGAAAACTGTCTATCAAGATTTTCGAGAAGACACGCGCAGCCGAAAGCATCGTTAAGGAATATGCCACTCAGGAAGAAACGCTGATGCTATCCCATCTCACGCCTGAGCAACAAAGTGAAGCAGAAGCTGAAAAGAAACAGTTGGAACTCAACATACAAGAAGCCAACCGTAGATTAGAAAACATTGCCAAACAGATAGAATGGCTTGACAATTATCAAGCAGCCACCAGAGAGTGCGAACGATTAGAGCGCGAGCGCGACGATGCCGACCGGACACGTATGTCAAGAACGGCTGACGAACATGCCTTGAAGCTCTACGACCTCATACAGCCCATCGCACCCGTATGGCAACGTATACAAAGCCTGCGCTCTGCAGCTGAACGGCTTAGGAAAGAAGAGGAGGAACTTGGGCGCAAGCTCATTCTTGCTACGCAACAGTTAGAGGATGCCGCACGCTTCAATAAGCAAGCTACGGAAAAGCGCGAAGAGGCTCAACGAACATTGCAAAGTCGACAGAACGATATCGAAAAAGGCTTTTTGCTTACAGGCGAAATCAACACATCCAAACAAAGTGTGGAACGTGCTGCACAAACAGCCACTGAGACCGCTCGTGAACAACAAGGCAAACACGATAGTGTAGAAGCCCATAAGAAACGACTTGTCGAGCAAGAGAAAGAAGTTAGTAAGGACAAATACCACCAACAAACGCTTGCTGTACATAGCAACATGTTTGATAACTTCAGCATAGTCAAGGATCGTCTCACGGAGTTTAAGGGAGAAGCTGATATCAACGAGGAAGTACACAGGCTGCTCGTTGAGAAACAAATGAGGCTTAAAGACCTCAGCCTCTCTTTAGAACGCCTCAACCAACGTGGATTTGATATCAATACACGTATGCAGGCTCTAAAAAGCACACTGGATGTGCACCGACAAGGCGTAAAAGGCATTGATGGTGCCGAACTACAAAAGAAAGCGGCTAATATATCTTCACAACTCCAACAACTCACACGAGCCGACAAACTTTGGCGACGTATAGCCGAGAGTTACGAACTCATCAACGAGCGACACAACAAAGTAGTACGCGACGAAGTTGACATAGAACAACTGCGACACAAAATAAGTATTTCTCGAGTAGAAGAAAACAATCTTGTTGAAGAGAATGAACGACACTATAAGTCGTATACCCTCTCTCAGAGCCAAGACATTCTTTCGTTGAGAAAAAACCTCGAAGAAGGTTCTCCCTGCCCTCTTTGCGGAGCAACGCACCATCCTTATCACACGGAGACCGAACGTGCCCTCGGAGAACTTATCTCTAATTTGCGCTACGAGTGGCAAGATAGTAACGCACGTTTGTCGCGACATCGCGAAGCACTTCGTGCCTTGGAGTTGGAGCTACAACGCTTAGAGACACAGCATCTGTCAGATACTGAATATTTAGACGAGCGACGCAGAATGTTACAAGACGACATTGAGGAATGGAAATCCTATGCCGCCTTAGACGGATCGTTTGCCGACAGTTCTTCCACGGTGAACCACCATGCACGCATCACGCATATTTCGCTGCTTATCGACCGCACCAAGCGCGAGCGAGATGAACTGGAACGCAACCTACGCGAATACACACGCCATCAGAACCAAATCTCACAGATCAGCGAGGAAATAGCTTCTCTGACTGACGAGATCAATCAAGACAAGGAGAAACAAGCCAATACGAAGCAAGAGATGGCACGCATGGAGGGTAAGATTGAAAATCTGCAAGAGCGCGTAGAACGTAGCGACAAGCGCTATCGCTTGCTCTATCAAGACCTCGATGCTTACATCAGCTTAACATCTTGGCTAGACGAATGGAAAAAGAGTCCAGAAGACTTCCGCACACGTCTCAGTGGTATGGAGGCTGACTGGAGGAGGGTGTCGGGAGCTATTGACAAAGGAGAAGCACGATTGGCCGCAATGCGTACCGAACTGGAACAGCTTCAGATAGCTGAGGCTGAAGCCAAACGTATCGCCGTAGAAGCCTCGGACAATCTTCGTAATCAACAAGAACAGCTGCAAGCCAAAGAAGCTGAATTTGAAAGAATATTTGGTGAGAGTGACCCTGCCACACTACAGTTACAGCTACAGAACAATATCGAAGTGGCACGTAGCAATGAGGAGAAAGCTATCCTTGCATGGCGGAATGCCTCAGACGAGGTAACCGAACTGAGAGGCAAGAAAATGCGTTTGCTCGAACAGCGCGAGGCCGATACCGAGGAGTATCAAGCCAAAACTTCTGAACTCGACCGCTGGATTCTGCTCTTCAATCGTGAGCACACTCCCATTCAGACTACAGAAATCAATCACCTTCTGGGTTCGGGACGTGACTTCATCTCTTTGCGCAAAGAACTACAAATTCTACGCGACACACAGAAAGCTGCTCACCAACGTGTAGAAGCGGCCTCTAAACTGCTCAAAGATATGCACGACTTGCCCACTAAGCCACGCATTGAGGGTGACGCGGGGCGTGACATACTACACAACGAAGCCGACGAGGTATCTCTCAATTTGGCTACCCTCAAAGAGCAGCACATCAATGTCTCTGCACGGCTCATCGCTCACCATGAGACTTCGGAACGGCTCGGCGAACTCTCCCAGCAAATGGATAAGGCGCGCACCGACTATGATTGGTGGAACAGGCTCTCCAAGGTCTTCGGTTCGGCAGATGGAAAACGCTTCCGCGAATTGGCACAGCAATATACCTTTGCCAGCCTTGTAGCACGTGCAAACACTCAACTTGCCCACTTCTCACCACGCTACCAACTATCGATGTTGCCTGGCACGCTCATGCTGGAGGTCATCGATCGCGATATGTTCGACCGCCGTCGTTATGCCAACAGCCTTAGTGGTGGCGAAACCTTTGTGGTAAGTTTGGCATTAGCTTTGGCACTGAGCAGTCTGAGTGGAGCAGGACTCCCATTGGGAAGCCTATTCATTGACGAAGGATTTGGAAACCTTGATCGCCAATCATTAGACTTAGTGATGACTGCGCTATCCAATTTAGAAAGCGCTGGAAAGAGAAAAGTAGGTATCATCAGCCATACTGAACAAATCAGGAATGGCATCACACCACAAATTCACCTTATCAATCATCAAGCAACTGGAAGCAGTAGCCTACGAATAGAATAGCAAGAACGGTGCGTCTGACACCATATATTATATATAAGGTGTCAAGCAGAAGGTTTGTTTCGCACTTACCTCTCTTGCTAAGGACAACTCCAAGCCTGATTCTATGCCGTAGCACGTCTGCTTATAGAAAGGACAAAACCTACCTTTCTTTCTTCTGCACACTGGCATCATCTTTATCATTTCCACCCCTTTCCCTACAATCTATGCCTCAAGAACTCATACAAACACAAGAGGAGAGACAGATTCAAACGACACAAGCCCTACAAGTAGCCTTAGCACGTTTGATAGAACTCCCCACAGCAGACCTGCGCTCACGCATTGAGGAAGAGCTCATTGACAATGCGGCATTGGAGGTCAGCACCGAAGGTGAGGACTTTGGCGAGGATCATAGTCTAAACGAAATGGAAGAAAATGACCATGCTGAAGACGAAGCCGACATCAACGACACCTACACCACTGAGCCGATTGAGACTACCGATGAGATTGGAGATTATCTGACCGAGGACGATGTTCCGAGTTATCTCTTGAGAAGAAGGGATGCCGAACAGTCTCAAATAGAAACGCCACTCACCTACGGCAGGTCGTTCTACGAAGAACTCACCGAACAGATTGGCGAGCATAGTCTCTCTCAGCACGAAGTTGAAGTGATGGAATACATCATCGGTTCGTTAGACAGCGATGGGTTGCTGCGCAAGTCTCTTCCCCGTTTGGCTGATGAGCTGGCTGTATATCACGATATAGAGACTGACGAAGAAGAACTCAAACGGCTACTTGCCATACTACAAACCTTTGAGCCACGAGGCATAGGTGCTACCTCGCTCCAGGAATGTTTACTCATCCAGTTGGATAGTCCCGACATCGTGTCGCCGTATAAGGAACAGGCAAAACGTATTCTCACGCACTATTTCAAAGATTTTGTAGCCAAACACTGGGACATCGTGCAACAACGCATGAAGATGGACGACGAAGCGTTCAAGAGCGTAACCCATTTGCTCACGCACCTTAATCCTGCTCCAGGTAGCGTCTTCAACGAAGATGTATCGAGCAGTGCTCAAGTCGTAACGCCCGATTTCTTCATCGTAGTAGACGAAAGTTCGCAGACCATAAGCGTATTGCTCAACGAAGACGACCTGCCTGACCTGCGTATTAGCCCTGCCTTCTATGACACTGTCAGACAGTATGTTGGGAAAAGCAAAACGCTCACGCGCGATCAAAGTGATGCTTATATCTACGCCAAGCAGAAAGTCGAGTCGGCACAAAACTTCCTGAATCTCATCAAGCGGCGCAATTCTACACTTCGCATTGTGATGCAAACGATTGCAGAACATCAACGTGACTTTTTCCTCGAGGGCGACGACGAATCGTTGCTACATCCCATGGCACTCAAGGACATCGCTCCCAAAGCGGGCGTAGACATCAGCACCGTTTCGCGAGTTGCTGCCAGCAAGTATTGCCAAACAGCGTACGGTGTCTACCCGCTACGCTTCTTCTTCTCGAATGAGATGCCTGCTGGTAGCGGCGAGGGCGTTTCTTCTCGTAAAGTGAAGTTGGCTCTGCGCGACATCATCGAACATGAAGACAAGCGTCATCCTTTCAGCGACGAAGCATTGGCCAAAGAAATGCAGAAACGCGGGTTCAGTATTGCACGCCGCACCGTAGCGAAATATCGCGACCAAATGGGATTACCCAGTGGAAGGTTAAGAAAATAGGCGTTGCCGCTCTCACTGCTCAACTCCACCCTTTACATGAGTCAAACAAATCAAGCCAAACGAATAATCACTGTAGCTGAAATCATATCGCGGATAAGTCGTCCGCAATATGCCGTGTTTGTAGCTATCATGGCTCTCTTTTTTTCGGCTACAGAGACAACTGGATTCGTACAGAGACTGTTTGTCTTGGCATTCATGTTTGTGCTTACGATTGGGCTACCGTCCTTTATCATCGTATTGTGGCGTACGCTACATAAGCATCTTGAGCCTAACGAGACAACCGAACACAGGGATTGGCTACCCTACCTGTTCTATCTATTCGTGTTTTTCTGCCTATTCTATTTCTTTCAACAATTCAGAGCCTCCCCCATTCTCACTGAGATTCTATGGATAGCCATACTGATGGACATCCTTTGTGCCGTTCTCTCTAAATTCCACCCATTGAGCAACCATGCCATCGCTGCGGGAAGCGTACTGAGCATGATGCTTTGCGTTTCGTTGCAGTATGCCATAGATACTTCCTTTACGCTCTATTTGCTCATTCTGTGGTGCGGACTGGTAAGCACCTCGCGCCTTATACTCAATAGGGAAACGCTTTACCAAACCAGTTTAGGAACTGCGACAGGCTTCATCGGCACTCTATTCATTGTATTATATACCTAAACTTTCTTTGCCTACATATTCATACACTATGAAAAAGACCCCACTCGTTAGTATCATCATGGGCAGCACTTCGGATCTGCCTATCATGGAAAAAGCAGCCCAACAACTTGATGCGCTGCAAATCCCCTTTGAGATGCATGCGCTCTCTGCCCATCGCACGCCAAACGAGGTTGAGACATTTGCGCGTCAGGCTGCACCACGCGGATTGCGCGTCGTCATTGCAGCCGCTGGCATGGCCGCTGCGTTGCCTGGGGTCATTGCGGCTCAGACCACACTGCCTGTCATTGGTGTGCCCATCAAGGGGATGCTCGATGGGTTGGACGCTCTCCTATCTATCGTACAAATGCCTCCTGGTATACCTGTTGCTACAGTGGGTGTGAATGCGGCACAAAATGCGGCACTATTAGCTGCACAAATCATTGCCCAGACCGACCCGCAAGTGGCTGAACGGCTCATCCAATTCAAAGACTCGCTGAAAGATAAAATCGTGAAGGCCAACGAGCAATTGGCCTCCGTGAAATACGACAATAAAACGAACTAAATGTCTACAAAAACATCTCCTATTGAACAGCGGCAGTCCCATGCTGTTCGCGTGGGTGAACTCTATATCGGCGGCGACAACCCCATTCGCTTGCAGAGCATGACCACTACCGACACCAACGACATTGAGGGTTCGGTGGAACAATGCTTGAAGATTGCTGAAGCGGGTGCAGACCTTGTCCGATTGACCACTCAGGGACTGCGCGAGGTGAAAAGCCTCGCAACGATTCACCAAAAGCTGCATCAGCATGGCTTTCGTCTGCCTTTAGTGGCCGATGTCCATTTCAACGCCAATGTAGCCGATGAGGCGGCCAAGGTGTGCGAGAAGGTACGTATCAATCCGGGCAACTACATTGACCCTGCGAGAAAGTTCAAGAAGATTACCTACACGGATGAGCAGTACGCTGCTGAAATTCAACGTTTGGAAGCCCGTTTCCTACAACTCTTAGCTATCTGTCGGCAGCACCATACGGCTTTGCGCCTTGGGGTCAACCACGGTTCGCTTTCCGACCGCATCATGTCGCGCTACGGCGACACTCCTGAGGGAATCGTAGAGAGTTGTATGGAGTTTCTTCGTATCGCTCAGCGCGAAGGTTTTGCCGACATCGTCGTTTCCATCAAAGCCAGCAACACCGTTGTGATGGTGCAAAGTGTGCGCCTACTCGTTGCCACGATGAAGGCTGAAGCCATGAGCTATCCTCTCCACTTAGGCGTTACCGAAGCGGGTGAGGGCGAGGACGGACGCATCAAGAGTGCTGTAGGCATCGGCACATTGCTCACCGAAGGCATCGGAGACACCATACGCGTCAGCCTCAGCGAACCGCCCGAAGCCGAAATACCTGTTGCAGCCAAATTAGTGGCTATGCGCGAGGAGTGTGCCGCTCTATCCCAACAGGCTCTTCACACCATCAAAGGCGGAAAAGCCACGCTCACACTGCAAGCCGACGACTGGGAAACCTTACAGCTCAAAGCAGCCATGTCGTTGGGTGCTTTGCTGATTGACAAGCGTGCTACCGACGTTGAAATCGTTGCCGATGGCTTCGACGCTGATAAGCTCAAAGACTTGGCCGACCGCATACTGCAAGCGGCGCGCATACGTTTCACGCGCACCGAGTACATCAGTTGTCCTGGCTGTGGACGTACACTCTATGACTTACCTCAAACCATAGCACGCGTCAAGGCGGCTACGCAACATTTAGTAGGTCTCAAAATTGGTGTGATGGGCTGTATCGTCAACGGCCCTGGCGAAATGGCGGATGCCGACTACGGCTACGTTGGTGCAGCACGCGGAAAGGTGAGTCTCTATCGCGGTAAGGAATGCGTAGAGATGAACATTCCTGAGACGGAAGCCATATCGCACCTTTTAGCACTCATCAAGGCCGACCAAGAAGCGGCTGATACTTCTACTCCATAAGCTCTAAGTCTAAGCACAACAAGCACTCAAAATCGCTTGAAGCTGATACAAAAACGAGGTATTCTCTGTTAAAAAGCAATAAAAAACAGCGATAAGCGGAACTAAGCACGACAACAAGCCACCTTTTCTATACCTTTGCGCTCGCTGTGGAGGTCATGATGCCGAGGGCTTTCTCCGTGTTCTTAAAGACGCTACGCATAATCACAACAAAAATTCATTGCAAAAGATATGAAAAAACACATTTTTGGCCTATTGGCCTTCCTTCTCCTCACTTGTAGCTTGGGGCTCTCTAAGTCCTATGCCCAGCAAGGTCCCAGCACTTACGCCGACGGCGACTCCCTTGCACGCTTGGTGAAGATGCACTATGTCTATTCGTTCGAAGAGGCACTGCGCCTTTCGCGCGAGACGAAAAAGCCCATTTTCTTCAATGCTTTTGCAGACTGGGCACGTCCTTGTCACGCCATGAACGGACGCGTATTTAGCGATGCTGATTTCTGCAAATGGATGGACAAGAACTTTATTTGCTTCTTCGCTGACGTGTCGAAGCGCGACAATATGTATTTAGCCGAGCGTTACGACATACATTCCTTTGCTCACTATCTGATATTGGATGCCAACGGCGAAGTGATTCACCGCGTGGCCAACTCCTATCCCTTGCCTTTGTTCCAGGAGAAAGTGGCTGCATCGCTGAGTGCCTCGACCTCGCTACATGGCACACAGGCTGCCTATGCCAAAGGCAACCGCAGCAAAGCCCTCATGTTGGCCTACGTCACTGCGCTCAATGATGCGGGTGAGGACAGCCTCTACAAGGCTATCCTGCCTCAATACGATGCCTTGCTCTCCACCAAGGACTACCTCAAAAAAGAGAACTGGTTCATTGTGAAGCGCAAGGCCAACGAAGGCACGCAGAGCGAGATGTTTCGCTTCGTAGTTGCCAACCGTGACAAGTTCGAGAAGGTCGTAGGTGCAGAGGAGGTGAACACCCTTCTTTCGCAAAACTATGGCAATGAGATTTACCAGAGCATGACGAGTGGCAAGCCCTATGATGCTTCTGCTATGCTCAACACGTATGTAGCCATGCAGGAGGCGGGCATACCGTCTACCGAAACGTGTTATACGCTCTACGACATTGCCAAAGCCTATGGCACCAAGGACTATCACGCGCTCCTCACCGCTCTTCCTCAGCTCAAAGACATACAGATGCGTACCATCGTAGAACTCTCGCTGAAGTACGAAGACCTCACACCCGCCGACCAAGCTGAGGTGTTGGCCTACTATCGCGAACGCGAGCAAGCCTATCGCGCCGTACGCAGCAGCTATGCACGTGGCTACCAAGAGATAGCCAACAGTCTCGACCCTGAGATTGTGCGTCAGCAACAAGGAGCAGCCGCTGGCGGCATTGTCTTTGCTACGGGTTCTCTCAGCGATGCGCTTGCTCAGGCCAAGCGTGAGAACAAGCTGGTCTTTGTGGACTGCTTCACCACTTGGTGCGGCCCTTGCAAGATGTTGGCCAAGCAGACTTTCCCCAATCAGGCTGTAGGCGAATTCATGAATCCTCGTTTCGTATCGCTGCAAATTGATATGGAGCGCGGCGAAGGTATCGAACTGGCCAAGAAATGGGGCATTGAAGCCTATCCCACAATGGTTGTGCTCGATGCCGATGGCAATGTTAAGGGACGCATCGTAGGTTTCTACAGACCCGAACAATTCCTTGGAGAAGTACAGAAAGTGCTACAATGAAAAGCCAACTCCTCTCTCTCTTTCAACGGGCGACGATGACGCTGTGCTTCGTCGCCTGCTCTGTATGGTCGGCGCACGCTTTCTACATGGCTGTGCCCTACACCATAGAGCGGCAGAAGATGATGGTGCGTGCCAAGGTGGGCAGTCAGGTGGGCAACTTCGTACTTGACACCGGCGCACCTTGCACGCTCACCAACGCTTTCGCCAAGCGAGCTGGCATCACAGGCGGTCAACTCATGTCGTTCAGCGATTCGAATGGCTTGCCTATCCGTATGCGCGTCACCTCGCTTAACAATCTGGTGTTAGGTGGTATCAACTTCATGGAACTGCAAGCCGTAGTGCTCGAACCTGGCAACATCATGGAACAGATGGGAGCTGATGGCATCATCGGCTACAACCTCTTGCGCCAAGGCATCGTGAAATTCGACAGTCGCCAGCACCTATTCATTCTCACCGACCAGCGCGACAGTCTGAACTTGGACTACAACTATTGCAGCGAGCTATTGCCCAACTCCTATGTACCATTGATTCCCATTCGACTGGGTACGCAGGTTGACACCGTGATGTTCGACAGCGGTGCCGAGAGTCTCTACGAAATGAGTACTACCTCGTATCGCCGTATGCAGAGCGACACCACTTCCATCCGCGTGTTAGGCCACGGATTTGGTACACTCTCAGCAGGCGCGGGTGGCATTGAGGCTCAGTCTGAGAAATGGCGGTTGCTCGCTCCTACGATGTACGTTGGCGCAGCTCCCTTTGCGCGTGTGACGACTATCACCACCGATGCCGATGACTCGCGCATTGGTTTTCCACTGCTCTACTACGGGGATGTGGTGATAGACTACGAAGATGGTTTCTTCTACTTCATGCCGCACGATGCCTCACATACACCCGATGTCTACGAACCTGATTGGAACGTCGTGCCTGTCTTCAACGGCCAGCACATCGTAGCGGGCATCGTGTGGAACGCAGACGCTGCAGGCATACAGAGTGGCGACCGCATCGTGGCTTTCGGCAACCAACGCATCGACCAGACCGATATGCGCACCGCCACCATGCAGGGCGGCTTCAATCTATCCCCCGAGGGAACAACCATCACCTATTTCAACGCACGCACACAGCGCGAGGAGCAGGTTCGCATCCGTATGGAATAGCGGCCACGCCCCACCTCAACGCTTCTGAATCCAGATAATGAAAGCGCGCATAGTCACACAGGCTATGCGCGCTTTCGTTGTAAGGATGTGGAACACCACGCCGTGCGGTGCTACACGGTTCAGAAGAAATGGTGAATGGGGTGTTGAGGATACGAAAAAAGCCAGAAGAATTTCCTCTCCTGACCCCAATCATATATTTACGACTATGAAAACGTCTTAAATATGCGCAAAGGTTGCAATCCGCAAGCTTATCCGAGACTGTTCACGTGCTTGGCAAGGCTCGACTTGATGTTAGCAGCCTTGTTGCGGTGTATCGTGTTACGCTTAGCGAGTTTGTCGAGCATCTTCTGCACCTTGGGTAACAACTCGCGAGCCTCGGCAGGCTCAGTGGTGGCACGCAGGCGGCGTACAGCATTGCGCATCGTCTTTGCATAATAACGATTGCGCAGACGACGAGCGGCCGACTGACGAATTCTCTTGATAGCGGATTTGTGATTTGCCATATTTGTGTTTCTTCTTTTTTTACGCGGTCAATAAATGTAGCCCGTAGGAGAGTCGAACTCCTCTTTAGAGAATGAAAATCTCTCGTCCTAGCCGATAGACGAACGGGCCTTGCTTCACATCCAACGCACTTTTGTGTGCCTACGATGCCTTTAGCGAATGCAAAAGTAGGTATAGATTTCATTCCTGCAAAACTTTCAGCAAAAAAATATGGTTTCTACCCCACTTTTTCTCAACGAGACACGGTTTTTGACAGTTTGTGAGAGAAAAACGTGTGCTTTTTTCAGGAAACAAACCCAATCTGTGCGCGAGTTCATCGTAAAGTAGTACTTTTGCCACACCGCTTGGCACGAACCGAAAGGCTTACGGTCGGCACGACTACCCGCAAAGCGATTTGGCACACTATTTGCCAAGAAGTCATATCGTAATTATTCATTCATCTAAACCCATAACAGTTATGATTACCAACCCAAACTTAGACCTTTTCAACGCCGCTGTGAGCAGCGGGAAGCCTGTCGTAGTTGATTTCAACGCTACTTGGTGTGGCCCCTGCAAGATGATTGCCCCCATTTTCGAAGAGTTGGCAGAGCAGTACGCTGACCGTGCCGAATTCTTCTCAGTTGACGTTGACGAGTGCGAAGATCTGGCTATCAACTTCAAGGTGCGCAACATCCCCACCCTACTCTTCATCAAGAACGGCGAAGTCGTAAGCAAGCAGGTCGGTGCTGCCGCCAAG
This sequence comes from Bacteroidaceae bacterium, assembly GCA_017479555.1. GTDB lineage: Bacteria > Bacteroidota > Bacteroidia > Bacteroidales > Bacteroidaceae > Alloprevotella. The sequence continues at coordinate 31,830 of JAFVCB010000014.1, forward strand.
CCCGTACTGGTAGAAAAAATCGAGGGCATACTCTAAGCACCTACGCCTCAAACCTTTTCCTAAGCCCGTCAAACCCATGAACTTCGAAGACGAACTGTTGCAAGACGCACAAGAGGACGCATTCATCGTGAGCCACATCCAAACCAGCCTGCCCGCAGAGGTAGCTGCACGGTTTGAGGAGGAAGACCTGTACTACATCCTTGATGTCTGCAACGAATACTTCTCTGAGAGCGGCATCCTTGAGTCCGAAGCCGACGACGATGGATTCGTAGAAATCGACTTAACCGCTGCGGCGCAATACGTGGCCGACAAGGCGCGTCAGGAACGCGACAGCGCATACGCCATTGAGGATCTCGAACTCATCATAGAGGCTCAGCTCAACTACGGAGACCAATAAGTCCATCGCGAACGGCGAGGCAAGATAATCGCGCAGCCACCTCATGCACCCTGCCGTGCATAGCGCGCCACGCACCTCGCATCCCGTTCGCACCACACGCACGATAGACGAACATCAACCCCTTGAAAGCAACCACCACGTGGCCTTTCAGCGGTTAATGTTCGTCTATTTCGTGATTATAACCTATTTTTGCAGCCGTAACTACCCACCAAAGATTATGAAGATAGCACACATACTCCCCTTGATAGCCCTTAGCCTCGTCGCTCTTGGCTTCACTGCCTGCGACGACGAAGACGAAAGCTACGCCGAACTGCGAGATGCCGAGCGCAAACTCGTGAACAATTTCATCAACAACGGTGTCAACTACGTCAACAGCGAAGGCATCACCGTCTTCAACGTAGGTCCCATCAAGGTGATCAGTCAGGAAGAATTCGAGAAAGACACCATCACCGACGTGACGCAAAACGAGTATGTGGCCTTCACAAATACGGGACTCTACATGCAAATCGTGCGCCGTGGTACGGGCAAGGTACTTGCTGAGGGCGAAAGTGCCAACGTGCTTTGCCGCTACTTCGAGTACAACCTATCGGGCGACAGCATACAGAGTACCAATCGCACGTTGCTTACCACCACTACGCCCGACGTGATGAACGTCACCAACTCCTACGGCACCCTATCGGGTACATTCCAGAGCGGCATGATGCGCTCCTACTATGGCAGTAGCGTACCCAGTGCTTGGCTCACGCCCCTGCAATACATCAACCTGGGACGCCAAGATGCCAAGGAGAACGAAATCGCACTGGTTCGCATCATCGCCCCAAGCAGCGTGGGACACAACAATCAGTCTTCGTACGTTTACCCCTGCTTCTACGAAATATCCTACCAGCGTGGCCGGTAAGCCGCTGCTGAAGATACACTCCCCCACCTCCCCACATGTGGCTGGTTCGCACGCATATCATACCGCCTGCGCCCTATACCGCGCTCACCTTAGGCCCTTGGCTGCTGATTAGGCGCGGCGTGCGACTCACTCCCTCCCTACTCCGCCACGAGCGCATCCATTTCAGGCAATGCTGCGAGCTACTCTTTCTGTTCTTCTACGCAGCCTATCTGTTGGAATGGCTTTTCAGGCTCGTCCAAGAAGCCTTTCGCGACTGCTGCCACAAAGGTAAGCCACACCACAAGGCTTGCCCCTCTCTCGCCACGCGAGCCTATCTGAACATCTCTTTTGAGCGCGAGGCCTACGCCCATCAGTCCGACCCGCACTATTTGCAGCAGCGCCGCCCCTACGCGTTCCTCCGCCACCTCACTGCCCACCGCCACGCGCCGCGTGCATAATCCGCACCGTCCTTCATTGCTTGCGCCTCGTGGCGTATGCGCCGTACATCACCCGCACTTGCCCACAGGCTCACCTCGGTCGTGAGCCATACCTTTCCGCAGCAGAGCAATATTCTTTTGCAACGGAGCAATATTCCCTCACATCCCATCAATTCTATAAACTTAGGTTGAGTTTATAAGAATTTAGGCTTAACGTGCAAAAATTTAGGCTAAGTTCGTGAAAACTTAGCCTAAATTTATAGAATTACGCGAATGTAGCACAATCTTTCGCGGCTATGGACAAATATGCTTCGGTGCGTCCTCGAAAATCGAACGGCAGCAAGGTATGTACACAAAGGACGTAGCAACGCGCGCCTCCCGCTCGATGTTCGCGCCTATCGGAGGTCATAGCACTTGGCACGCTCACGACACGCGGCCTACACCATCAGCGTTGCAACAGGTGCGACGCGTCTAAGCCGTGAGACCTCTCACGCTGGCGGGCATCAATAGGGCGTTTGGCTGATTTCAAACCCTTCGGGGTCGAAATCCTCGTCGTCGAAGTCTGTAGCGGAGAAGAGTTCGTCTTCGTCCTCAGAAATGGGCGTTACCTTCTGTATCACGGGGCTCACCGAGGCGAGTTCGGCGATATGGGCTGGGGCATCGCCGCGCAGACGTTTGACCTGTGCGCGCTTGAGCGAAGTGCCGGTAATAATCTCGCGGACATTGAGGAAGAAGCTGCGCTCACTGAAGGGGTCGAAAACAAACTCGAGCTTCTGCCCCTTGTCTTCAAGGAACTCGCTAAGCCTGGTGTCGCCCATCACAAAGAGGTCGGTGTCGGCGGTTGTCGTACCCATGTCCTCACGGGTGATTTGCTCGCCACGTTCCCATTCGTCGTTGCAGAGATAGAAACTGGTCATCTGATCGTCGGGATAGCCACACGATTCTAATATCACTTTGCAGAGGTCTAAAAATGTGGCCTCGCTGTCTATCTCGAATTCGCGAAGGAAGCCATCGACTTCGTCGGAAACCATCTTGATCTTAAGAACCATAATCTTCGGATTTGTTCTGTGAAAAAGGATTTGGTAAATAGCGTTAATCGGTGCGCACTGCGCTTGGGACTACTGGGGTTGTATGATGCCTCGCTTCGATGAATGTACGAAGTCGAGTATGTAGTCTATCTCCTTGCTTTGGGGTATCTCCTCGCGCACTTGGGCAAATCGTTCGTCGCGTAGCTTATCTTTCTGATAGATGATGCGATAGGCATTGTGGATATTGTCGATCATCTTGGGATTGAAGCCTCTGCGACGCAGTCCGACAAGGTTGAGGCCGCACATGGCTATGGGTTCGCGCGCGGCTAACACGAAGGGTGGTATGTCCTGACTGGTGCGCGAGCCACCGCCTACCATGACGTAGCTGCCTACGCGGCAAAATTGGTGGAAGAGACAGTTGGCGCTGATGATGGCGCAGTCGTCTATGACAACCTCGCCAGCAATCTTGGTGCCGTTACCTATGATGCAGCCGCTACCGATACTGACATCGTGGGCAATGTGCATGCTCTCCATGAAGAGATTGTTGCTTCCTACGACGGTTTTGCCGCGTGCGGCTGTGCCACGATTCATGGTGACATTCTCGCGAAAGGTGTTGCCGTCGCCTATCTCGGCTGTGGTCTCTTCGCCTTGGAACTTGAGGTCTTGAGGAATAGCTCCGATCACGGCTCCAGGGAAGAAGCGGTTGCCTTTGCCAATGCGCGAACCGCTCAGGACGGTGACGCTATTCATCAGTACGTTGTCTTCGCCGATGACCACATTGTCGTCGATGTAACAGAAAGGGCCTATCTCACAGCTCTCGGCTACTCGAGCGTTGGGGCTGACGTATGCTAAGGGGCTTATCATATCTTATGGGTTGAAAAAGGTTTGTTGGGATTTGTCGCCTATCCTTGTGGGTAAAGCGAACGATGGGTTCAGAACTGCTCGCGTACCAATCGGGCAAAACGATTGTTGGCGGTGTGTCCTGGGCGCATGGCTATGATGCGTCCGCGAAGGCGGCGGCCTATGAGTGCCATGTCGCCTATGATGTCGAGGAGCTTGTGGCGCGCGGGTTCGTTGTCCCACGTGAGGGGCCGACTATTGAGATAGCCCAACTGCGAAGCGTCGCGATGGGCTACGCCAAGGGTGTCGGCGATGCTGTCCAGCACTTCTTGTTTCTCCTGATGCTCGTAGATGACGATGGCATTGTCCAAGTCGCCTCCCTTGATGAGGCCCAGCTGAAGCAGGGGGAGTATCTCGCGCACGAAGACAAAGGTGCGTGCGGCGGCTATCTCTGTGCCAAACTGGGAGAGGTCGTCGAGCGTGGCCTGCTGGCTCTGCAGGAACTGGGAGGGAAAGGCGATGGTGGCCTCCACACCGAAGGTATCGGCGGGGACAATGCGCAGCGAAGAACCGCTCTGGGCATCTTCGTACACAATCTCTTGGGTCACTACAAACTCGTCGCGCTCTGCGTCTTGCTCCTCCACACCTACGCGGGCGATAGCTTCACAGACGTAGCGCGCCGAACCATCGAGGATTGGCACTTCTGGGCCGTCGGTCTGGATGAGACAGTTGTCTACACCAGCGGCATAGAGGGCTGCCATGCAGTGCTCAATGGTACTGCAGCGTGCTTCGCCATTGGCCACAACGGTGCCGCGCGAGGTGTCAATGACGTTCTCGGCCAGCACATCGATGATAGGCTTGCCCTCGAGGTCTACGCGTTGTATCTTGAAGCCGTGACCGACGGGGGCGGGCAGGAATGTGGCGGTGAGCATGAGCCCTGTATGAAGTCCCTTGCCTTGCAGGGTGAATGAAGACTTGAGCGTTTGTTGTTTAGACATAAATGGTTGCTTTTTTCATGGTTGAAGCGTAAGGCGGTGGTTTTGTTCTCAGATAGGATACGCTATCCCGCATTGATGTTGCCGTGCGGACGGAACTTTGTCTGTTTTGTTGCCTTACTACTTAGGATTATGCGCAAAGATAGTATAATCCCCTTTCTGCACGAAACAGCTTTGCGCATTTCTTTGCTTACGCATCGGTTTTGCATACGGGGTGGCATGCGAAACGCGGTGTACGTATAGGCTTCTTGGTGGTTTGTGGGTTAGTGAAGGAAAGTATTTCAGCGCACACGCGCAGTGTGGATACGTAGGATGCTGAATGGCTCGCCTATTATAGTTGTTTGCTTATCCTTTCTGGAAGTGCATGCGAGCTTTGCCGTGCTTCCCCATCGGCACCAGCTAACGAGTGCATACTACGAAAGCGCCCCAAGCGGAGCACCTCGAGGCTACTGAGCCTGTGTGGAGGATTGCTGCTTGAGGGCATCGAGTTCAGCGCGTAGGGCGTTGAGTTCGCGATACATCTCGGGGAGTTTCTTGAAGACGGTAGTGGCTCGCGCAAACTGTTTGTAGTCGATAGCGGGTGAACCAAGGAGGGCTTTGTGTCCCTCGGGCACGCTACCTGCAATGCCGGCCTGCGCGCCAGTCTGTACACGGTCGCCGATGACGGCATGGCCAGTGATGCCTACCTGACCGCCAAACATACACCACTGGCCTATCTTGGTGCTGCCAGCCACACCAACCTGCGCGGACATGACGGTGTGGGAGCCCACCTCACAGTTGTGTGCCACCTGTACAAGGTTGTCGAGTTTGACTCCTCGGTGGATGCGTGTGCTGCCCATGGTGCTGCGGTCTACGCAGGAGTTGGCACCGATTTCTACATCGTCTTCTACGACTACGTTGCCTATCTGCGGTATCTTGCTATATCCCTCGGCGGTGGGTGCAAAGCCGAAGCCGTCGGCTCCGATGACACAACCGCTATGGAGAATGACACGCGAGCCTACCACACAGTCGTGATAGATGCTGACACCAGGGTAGAGGATGGTGTCTTCGCCCACTTGGGCGCGCTCTTCGACAACGACATGGGGATAGACCTGTGTGCCTCGTCCCACCTTAGCGCCATCGCCGATGTAGGCAAAAGCACCGATGTATGCTCCCTCTGACACTTCGGCACTGTCGCTGACAAAGGCCAAGGGATGAATGCCTGTGCGGCGGGGCTTCTGAGCGTCATAGAGCTGCAAGAGGCGCGCTACTGCTTCGTAGGCATTAGGCACACGGATGAGTGTGGCTTGCACCTCGGACTGGAGCTGTAGGTCGTTGTTGACAAGAACTACACTGCTCTGTGTCTCGTAGAGATAGTGTTCGTAGTGGGTGTTCGCTAAGAAAGAGAGTGCGCCGGGCTTGCCTTCTTCTATCTTGGCAAAGGTGTTGACCGTCGCTTGTGGGTTGCCCTGCACGGTACCCTGAAGTATATCAGCAATCTGCTGAGCGGTAAATTCCATATCCTTGTATTTGGTTAGAAAAGAAGTCACAGCACGTGTGGCTTCTGTCTGTATGTTCACACCCGTACGATGTGGGAATGCATAGGTTCACCTATCCTGTGGTGTGATTTCATTGTCTCATCTGCAAAATTCTATAAAAAATAACACACGAAAAAACAAAAGAATGAAAAACTGCCTATTTGTAAACATAGCGCACAACAGGGCGCACACCTGACTTCGGCGATGCGTCACCCTATTCGCGCATACGCCTGTTAGTTTAATTGTTCTCCTTGTCAAGGATGGCCTTGATGTCGAAGAGTGGCTTAATCTTCAGGTGCTTATCAGTGAGAAATAACGTCTTTACTCTCTC
>JAFVCB010000015.1 GCA_017479555.1 Bacteroidaceae bacterium
CGTCAATCGTTTACTATCCTCCGAACACTCCCAACTCGTTGAGGAAAATCAAGAGAATACCTACAGGGCATACCCATCGTACCATAAAGAAGAAAATGCTGAAAAACGGGAATTGTCGCGTGCCAGCATTCGTCATCTGAACCCACCAAACTCGTTTGCTCAACCACCAGCCCGCATAAATGGAGATAAAAAAGCCTGCTAAGGGCAACATCCATTTGGCTGTGATATAGTCGAACCAGTCAAAGAGCGAACGCCCACCCCAAGTGAGCCAATCCGCACCAGCTCCCAACGAGAGAGCGCAGAATATACCCAACGACGTGGTGATGAGCGTGACAATGCGCGCTGCCGATTTGCGAGAAAGATGAAATGCCTCGGCAACATACGAAGTGATAGCCTCGTGAACGCTGATAGCACTGGTCAGAGTGGCCAGCACCAATAGCACAAAGAAACTAAGCGACATCACATACGCTAAGATGTGATTGCCGCCAAATGCCTGCTGAAACACACTGGGCAAAGTCTCAAACAAAAGGCTTGGCCCCGCTGTTGGTTCGATGCCTGCCGTGAATACGGTAGGGAAGATAAACATGCCGCAAAGCAGAGCGACAAGCGTGTCAATCACACAAATAGAGATAGCACTCTTGCCCAGATTGGCATCATCGCGAAAGTAAGATGCGTAGGTGGTCAGAATGCCCATGCCCAAGGACAATGAGAAGAAAGCCTGTCCCATAGCAGAGAGTATTACGCTACTATTGATTTTACTGAAATCAGGTTGAAAGAGGAATGCCAAACCACTCTTTGCGCCCGACATAAACAGCGCACAACCCACCAATACTAATAGTAGGATGAACAAACCAGGCATCATGAGTTTGGAGGCGCGTTCTATGCCTTTTGACACCCCTTGCACAATCACCACATGCGTCAACAGCGAAAAGATGATGAGACAAACAATCTGTTGCCACCACGAACCCACAAACGTTTGAAAGAATTGGCCAAACACTTGTGCATCGCCTTGTGAGGCCAATGTAGGAAAATAGTCTACGGCAGCAGCTCCCGTGTACCACAAAGTCCATCCAGCCACCACGTTGTAGAAGCAGAGGATAATCAGAGGAGTGAGTACCTGCATTCGTCCAGACCATTTCCATGGCGTACGTGGCGAGAGCACATCGTAGGCGCGTCCTACACTCACGCGTGCACTTCGACCTATCATAAACTCGCTCACCATCACGGGAAGACCGAAGACTATCACACAGGCTAAGTAGATGATTAGAAAAGCGCTACCGCCATTCTTGCCACATTCCGTGGGGAAGCGCCAAAGGTTGCCAAGCCCCACAGCAGAACCAGCCGATGCCAATATCAAGCCTAAACGACCGCTGAAGTTTCCACGCGATTGTTTCATAGTGTATGATGACTTTGGTGTTGAGGGTTACAATAACGGTAAAGAAACATGCAGTTCGCAAGAAGGTTGTTTCCTCTCCCGAACTGCATGTGATTTACTAAAGAAAAATAATTGATAAGTCTGTCTTACGCCGAAGTGTTAGATTGCGTGTCTGCTTTATCGTCTGGGAGGTGGCGCAATTTCATTGTCCTCTTTCGAGGTGGCCACACCCTCGGGGGCATCCTCTTCGTAGATGGTGTCTCCTGTGAGGCTGTCTATTCGTACTACTTCTGCGTTTTGGAGCGTATCGGTCAGTGTGCTGTCGCCCGTGGCTTGTGTGCTATCGGTTTTTCCGCCGCATGCAGCAAGCGACAAAGAGGCTGTGGCCAATACGATGTAAAATGCTTTTTTCACGACGAGTGCTGTTGATGGGTTGTCAAATCAGTGAATGGTTCTCTTGAGGGCTCACTTCTTGAAATTCCAGGAGGATAGAAGCGTGTAGACGTGTTCTTTCCCTTTCCACTCCAATCGTTCTTACGACCGATTGGGTTTCAACATTTTCCTGTGAAAGTTCACAAGACGAGCACACTTTTTAAGAAAAAAACCTGTGGGGAACTACGTCCCTACAGGTTCAGTCTCTCTTGTAGCTTTAGCTTACTCAGCGTTTGTGCTGTCAGCGGGAGTAGTAACCTCGGCGTTTGTGCTGTCAGCGGGAGTAGCAACCTCAGCATTTGTGCTGTCAGTAGCTGTAGTGTCAACAGCAACTTCAGTTGTGTCAGCGAGGCTGTCAGTAGCGGCGTCGGTAGCAGCTGTGTTACCACCGCAAGAAGCGAAACTAATAGCTGCGAAAGCTACGAACATGAAAACTAACTTTTTCATTTTGATTTTTAGGATTTAAGTAAAACAATCAATTGCCTTAAAACGCTGCAAAAGTAGAGCAGGATTTTGCTCCAAACAAGCCTTTCTTAATTTTTTTTCAAAAAAAATGCGTTTTTGTCTTTTTTCGTCCTGTTTAATTTCTTAATTTGAAAGCCAAACTTTGCAAACGGCTTATTTCCAAATTTAGCAGCGCGCCGCACAACCCCGCAAAGACTAATATTTGCGACAGCAAGCGGGTTATGCTAATCAAATATTAGCTAAATGAAATCTATAGAAAGGACTATATCCCACAAAAAGAACTCATAAAAACATGTTGTCGTCCCAATGACCGCTTGGGGTTTATTATCTTTGCAGCGTCAATGGCAGAAGCACACACCATATTTAAACACGCACGCGTGCGTACACAAACGTTGGGTTGCAAGCTCAACTTTGCTGAGACGGCCACCCTCTGCGACCAAATTGTGGCGGCTGGGGCGCGAGTGGCTGACCCGTCTGAGGAGGCTACGCTCTGTATCATCAATACGTGTAGTGTCACAGACACTGCCGACCACAAATGCCGGCAAGCAATTCATCGTATGCAACGTGCCAATCCTCATGCGCTGATGGTGGTGATGGGATGTTATGCGCAGCTTAAACCTCGCGAAGTGGCGGCTATCGATGGTGTGGATGTCGTACTCGGTACGGAGCAAAAAGCCCAAGCCTTCGATATCATCGCTTCTGCATGGAGCAAGGCGATGATGTTAAGAGAGAGCGAGCATAGCTCGACGCAGCCACTCTCTTCGTTAAAAGAAGAAGCAGGCGAAGTGCATATATCTTCCTTAGGACGCATAGCCAGTTTCGCTCCCTCGTGTTCTCGAGGCAATCGCACACGCTATTTTCTCAAAGTGCAAGATGGCTGTGACTATTTCTGTACCTACTGTGCCATACCCTTTGCGCGTGGCAGAAGTCGTAGTGCTTCTATAGCGAGTATTGTGGAACAGGCCAAGGGTGTTGCTGCTGCAGGGGGGAAGGAGATTGTACTTACGGGAGTGAATACGGGCGATTTCGGACGTGGCACGAACGAAACTTTCTTACAACTCATCCGTGCATTAGACCAAGTGGAGGGCATTGCACGCTATCGTATCTCAAGCATTGAACCCAACTTGCTCACGCAGGAGGTGATAGACTTTTGTGCTTCGAGCCGTGCCTTTATGCCTCATTTCCATATTCCACTGCAGAGTGGCTCGGATGCCGTGCTGCGACTGATGAAGCGTCGCTATGATACAGCCTTTTTTGCAGATAAAGTGCAAGCTGTTCTCAAAGCCATGCCCGATGCTTTCATCGGAATAGACGTGATAGTCGGTACGCGTGGCGAGACAGCTGATTACTTTGAAGAAACACGCCAGTTCCTTAGCCAACTTCCCTTTGCGCAACTCCATGTATTCACCTATAGTGAGCGGGCTGGCACGCAAGCCTTACAGATACCCCACATCGTGCATCCCGAAGAAAAACATGCGCGTTGCCAACAGTTGTTAGCTCTCTCGGAGCAAAAACTTCGCACATTCTACCAACAGCATATTGGTACGACACGTCCAGTACTTTGGGAGCAAGCGGCTCATCGTGGTACGACACAACAGGGTTTTACCGATAACTATATCCGCTGCGAACTCCTTCCAGACCAATCGTTGCGCAACGACAATGAGCTACGCGCCGAGCATCTTGACTATATCCTCCCCTCTGGACACGTGGCAGTAGGGTAGGTTGTTCTCCACCTGTGGCGAGCAAAAGTTTGGCATCCACCGCACGTTTTGGTTTGTGAGAGCATACCATATAAATAGTACACATATCCTTATTATATATTAGCAGATGAAAACTGCCATCGTCATTCTCAATTGGAACGGTGTAGATATGCTTCGGCACTACTTGCCCTCGGTCTGTGCCGCTTGTCCTTCAGACGCTTGTGTTATTGTGGCCGACAACGGTTCTACCGATGACTCGCTACGTATGCTTGCCGACGAATTTCCTACGGTTCAAACGATTGCTCTGCCCCAGAACTATGGTTTTGCCGAGGGCTACAATCAGGCACTACGGGGCTTGCAGGCCGAATATTATCTCTTGCTCAATAGTGATGTGCGTGTAGAACCTGGCTTTTTGCAGCCCTTGGTAGACTATATGGACACGCATCCCGATTGCGCGGCTTGTCAGCCCAAACTGCTCTCCGACGCTCAGCCCGAGCAGTTTGAATATGCGGGAGCATGCGGGGGCTTTATTGACCGATGGGGCTATCCCTATTGTCGGGGACGCGTCTTCCAAACCATAGAGACCGACCATGGCCAATATGATACCATCGTTCCTATACTTTGGGCCAGCGGCGCAGCCCTTTTCATACGTCGCACAGACTGGGAAAACGTAGGTGGCCTCGATGGACGTTTTTTTGCGCACATGGAGGAGATAGACCTTTGTTGGCGGCTGCGAGCCCGTGGTCGACAAATAGTGTGTATCCCCGAGAGCCGCGTCTATCACCTTGGTGGTGGCACACTTCAGCAGGGCAATCCGCGCAAGACGTTTCTGAATTTTAGAAACAATTTGCTGCTACTCTACAAGAATTTGCCCGATGAACAACTCCATCGCACGCTGCGCTGGCGATGGTTGCTTGACTATGTTGCAGCGCTCAAATTCCTGCTTACAGGAAGCGCTGGCGAGGCAAAAGCTGTTTGGAAAGCGCGTCGTGCCTTTGCCAAAATGCGACGCAGCTTCACTCCGCAGCGTGAAGAAAATCTACGCCTATCTTCTGTCGCTCACATTCCTGAGATTTATCCCCATTCCCTACTATATACTTATTACGTGCAAGGCCGCAAGACCTTTGCTGCCATGGTGAAAGAGTTGCAAAAGTGATTCTTCGTAAGAAACGTAAGTAGAAAACTCCTAAATATCGCCTTTCTATTATGAGTCAGATTCCCCGTCTGAAAGACGTTGCAATGAAAGATACGCCCTTCGCAGACTTGATGAACAGACGTATCTACAACATCATGCTGCTATCGTCGAAGTATGATGCCTTTATGCTTGAAGACGATGGACGTGTGGACGAAGAAATCTTCAACGAATATACGCACTTAGGACTGCGCTATCCGCCACGCTTTACTCAGGTGACAACACGTGCCGAGGCGATGGAATTGCTCAAGGAGCGCAACTTTGAACTCATCATTGTCCTGCCCAATATGGACAAGAAGGATATCTTTGATGAAGCCAAAGAGATTAAGGCAAAATATCCGAGCATCCCCATCGTGGTATTGACACCGTTCAGCAAGGAAGTGACCAGACGATTGCAGCACGACGACCTGTCGAGCATTGATTACGTGTTCTCTTGGTTAGGCGACCCACAACTCCTTGTGGCTATTGTCAAACTGATAGAGGACAAATGGAATGCGCCTCACGATTGCGCCAGCGTCGGTGTGCAAATCATTTTGTTGGTGGAAGACAGTGTGCGTTTCTATAGCAGTGCGCTTACCCATCTCTTTAGATATGTCCTCGAGCAGAGTCAGTTTTTCGCTGGCGAGGCACTCAATGAACAACTCAAGACGATGCGTATGCGCGGTCGTCCCAAGGTGATGCTTGCTCGTAGCTACGAGGAGGCCGTGGCTCTCTATGAACTCTACAAGGATCGCATACTCGGTGTGGTATCTGATATGAGTTTTGAAATAGCGGGTACCAAAGACCCTCAAGCGGGCTACAAGTTGGGACAATACATACGTGCCACGGATCGCTATCTGCCTATTATCTACGAGAGCAACCAAGAGAGTACGCGCGAGTTGGCTGCTACGCTCGATGCGGATTTTATCAGTAAGAATAGCAAGTCCTACCCACAAGACCTTCGACGCGCCGTGCGTCGCGGCTTTGGCTTTGGCGACTTTGTGGTGACCGACCCCTCCACAGGGGAGGAGCTGATGCGCTTGGCTACGCTCAAAGACTTGCAGCACAATGTGTTCTCTATCCCTGACGAGGCTATGCGCTATCACTTGCAGCGCAATCATTTCTCCCGTTTCTTCTTCTCGCGAGCCATGTTTCCGCCTGCGGTTATCCTCAAGCATGTAGATGTGGACGAGTATCAAGACATGAACGAGGCCCGCCAACTGGTCTTCGACCTCATCATGAACTATCGTCGTCTGAAGAACGAGGGTGTCTTGGCCAACTATCGTCAAGATATGTTCGACGAGTACAGTCACTTTGCACGTATGGGACGCGGTTCGCTCGGCGGAAAGGGGCGCGGCCTGGCCTTTATTGCTCAGATGCTCCGTCGCTATCCACGTTTGGAAACTGACAATATGACCGTGCGCATTCCCAAAACCGTTGTGGTATGCACCGACCATTTTGATGCCTTCATGGAAAATGCGAACCTCTACGACATTGCACTTTCTGAGACCTCAGACGAGGAGATGCTCCAAGCCTTTGAGGCCGCTCCACTTCCCGAACTCCTTGTGAGCGACCTACGTTCCTACCTGCAGTTCGTCAGTCATCCTGTGGCCGTGCGTTCCAGTAGCGTACTCGAAGATGCCCACTATCAGCCCTTTGCTGGAGTGTATGCTACCTATATGGTGCCTATCACCGAGGACAAAGAACAGTCTCTTGAAGCCCTCTGCAAAGCCATCAAGGCGGTGTATGCCAGTGTGTTCTATCACGACAGCAAAGCCTATATGCAGGCCACGCAGAATGTCATCGACCAAGAAAAAATGGCTGTGGTGCTACAAGAGGTGGTGGGCAGTGTACACGACAATTTGTTCTATCCCACACTCTCGGGTGTGGCTCGCTCACTTAATTTCTATCCCATAGGTGACGAAAAGGCCGAGGATGGCGTGGCTTCTGTTGCATTGGGACTGGGTAAATATATTGTAGATGGTGGAGTGACCCTCAAGTTCTCTCCAGCACATCCCCGCCACGTCCTGCAGCTCAGTAGCACAGATATGGCTCTGCGCGAAACGCAACGACGCTTCTATGCCTTGGATCTCACACAGAGCGGGGTAGAACCAGGAAGCGACGATGGCTATAATCTACGTGATGTGGCCGTGCGCGATGCAGCTCCCCCTGTGGCGCGACAAACGGGCGCACTACCTGCCGCTACTGACAAGACGCTCAAATATATCTTCTCCACCTATGATCCCGACAGCGATATGCTTTGGGAGGGCTGTCAACCCCGTGGACGCAAGGTCGTGACGTTTGCCAATATCTTGCAGCACGAGGCTTTTCCTATGGCACGCACCGTGAGTAAGCTCTTGGAGATTGGGCAAAAGGAGATGGGTCGTCCCGTAGAGATAGAGTTTGCCATGAACATTCGTCCTGATGGCACTTACGCTGACTTCTACCTATTGCAGATACGCCCCATCGTAGACAGTAAACAGCGCGTAGATGAAGACCTGAGTCTCATTGCTGAGAGCGACACGATTGTCAGCAGTCAGCACGTGTTGGGCAATGGCATCACTACAGATGTAGACACCATCGTCTATGTCAAGAACCAAGCCTTCGATGCCGCCCACAATCCGCAGATTGCTCAAGAGATAGCGCATATCAACGACCGCTTGTTGCAAGTCGAACGGGGCTACGTGCTTATTGGCCCTGGACGATGGGGCAGCAGCGATCCGTGGTTGGGTGTACCTGTCAAGTGGTCAAACATCTGTGGCGCGCGTGTCATCGTTGAGCAAGGACTCAAGCAGTATCAGGTTGACCCCAGTCAAGGCACCCATTTCTTCCAAAATCTCACAAGTTTCGGTGTTGGCTATTTCACTATCAATCCTTTCCGTGGTGATGGCTACTTCGATGAAGCTTTGCTCAATGCATTGCCCGCTGAAGAAGAAACGGAGCATGTGCGCGTTGTCAAACTTCCTGCCCCTTGCGTCATCAAGATGGATGGTCGCCGAGGCCGTGGCGTAGTGATGAAGTGTGAGGAATAGTTGTCGCGCTACCTATACCATCTCTTTCCTTGACGCACAAAGATGGCACAGCCCGTGAGCCGTGCCATCTTTGTGCGTTTTTGTATTTTGGTCTTATCGTTTACGTAAGATAATGCGGCAGAAATAATGTTGCAGGTTAATCTGATTTGAGAGATTGTCCTTAACTTTGCGACATATTTTTTATAAATAAAACTTCAATTATATGAAAAAGGTAACTTTATGTGGACTTATTGGTGTAATTGTGATAACTCTCGTCCACTTGTATGAGGTAATTTCAAGTCTAAATGCGGAGTACTATGATCCACATCAAGACATAGTTCCTGATATTATCTCATTAGTAGGTTGGTTTGGTGTAGTGTTTTTCTTTGTTGAACTTTATAGACGTCAAAAATAATGGCAGAGAATAACGTTTGGAAGGAGATGGGGATTGATCTAAAAGATGCTTCCTCCACTAAAAAGTGCAGTATGAAAACTTGGTTTCATAATCTTAGTTCTAAGAGCGATAATAATAGTGCTGAAAACACCTTAATAAAAATAGCAAATATTATAGGTGGTTTAGGCATCCTTTGTACGCCAATACTTTTTTGTGCACTCTGTTTCGTTAAAGAAGATAGATTATTAGATAGATGGATATTTAATCCAGCTGGATTAGGGATTACTTGCAGCGTCTTATTCTTATCTATTCTTTATTGGGCGATACTAAGAGTACTTGCCAATATATCTCTTACACTAAAGGAAATAAAGAAGAAACTATCCAAGTAATCCGACCTCCCGCGTCTCTGCTTCTACTTCAGTTTAACTTGATAGACATACACGGGAGTGTTGGGTACCATCTGCGAGTTGCAGATGATGCGTTGTCCGCGGTCGCCCTTGAGGAAGAAGTAGAAGTTCTTGAGCAGTGATTTGCTGCGTGGGTCGGTGCATATAGCATAGACCGAGCGCGTCAGAGGGTAATCGTTTCGTGCGATGTAGAGTTGCCAAGGACGGCAATAGTTGCTGCGTTCATCGGCATATCGACTCACGCGAGCCACGGTGACATCGAGGCTGTTGAAATCCTTCAGCGTGCTGTCGCCTTTGGCGCGAAGCCAGTCTACGCCTACCACACCGATGATACCTTTCTTGTTCTTCACGGCTTCGATGACGGCTTCGCTACTGCCTTGCGCAAAGACATTGCCAGCAAGGGGCTTGCCCTCGCAAAGGCTGTCGCGCATGAAGCGCACCGTACTGCTGCCGCTATTGTCGAACACCAACTTCAGTTCACTCGTGGAGTGACTGTGCGAGAGTTGTTCCCAACGTGTAATCTTGCCTGTCACGATACCTCTGAGGTCGTCGAGTGTGAAGAGCGTGTCGGCACTCCCCGCGCGTACCACCAAGGCAAACGCATCGGTGGCTATCTTGGCTTGCAGAGCAGAGCGGCCTGTGCCTTTGATGTAGTTCTCCTCTTTCTCGTTGAGCGGACGTGTGACGATGGCCAGAAAAAGGCTGTCGTTGACCAGTAGATGCATGGCACTATCTTCGCTCACGTAGTAGGGGAGCATGGTGGCTTCCACATTTATCAGTCCATAGGTGGAGGCTTCTTCGCTCATTACGGGAGCAAATGTCTCGTCAATAGCCACTTTTACCTCGTATTCGCTGAGCCAGTTACTGGACTGCGTGGATGAACCGCAACCCGTAAACCCTAAGAGGGTGGCTACAAGGCAGAGGGCATTAGTGAAAAACTTTTTCATATCAGATTTCTTTGCGCCCGATACAAGCATAGGAAAAGCCCAAGGCGCGCATGTCTTCGGGATGATAAATATTGCGTCCGTCAATGACTACGGGCTGACGCATCGAACGAAGCACCACCTCCCACGATGGCAAACGGAATTGTTTCCACTCGGTGAGTACCAATAGGGCATCGGCATCCAGCACACAGTCGTAGATGTCGCGCGTATAGGCCACCTTGTCACCTACGCGACGACGACACTCGTTCATCGCCACGGGATCGAATACGCGCACGCGGCATCTTGCTTGTAGCAATTTCTCAATGGTGATGAGCGACGTGGCCTCGCGCATATCGTCGGTCTCGGCCTTGAAAGCCAAACCCCAGAGCGCAATGGTTTTGCCTGCGAGGTCACCGTCGAAATGGTTGTAGAGCTTATCAAAGACGATTTCTTTTTGTTTCTCGTTGACCTCCTCTACTGCCTTGAGCACGCGCATATTGTATCCCTTCTTCTCGGCTGTGCGTATCAAAGCTTTTACGTCCTTGGGGAAACACGAACCACCGTAGCCACAGCCTGGATAGAGAAACTTGCTGCCAATGCGTGTGTCGGAACCTATGCCCTTGCGCACCATGTTGACATCGGCACCCACCAGTTCGCAGAGATTGGCTATATCGTTCATGAACGAAATGCGTGTAGCAAGCATGCTGTTGGCTGCATATTTGATCATCTCGGCAGACGGAATGTCGGTGAAAATCACGCGGAAGTTGTTCATCATGAACGGACGATACAGGCGTGTCATCAACGTCTTGGCGCGCTCGCTCTCCACACCTACCACCACGCGGTCGGGCGACATGAAGTCTTTCACGGCACTACCTTCTTTGAGGAACTCGGGATTAGACGCTACGTCGAAGTCTATCTCTGCGCCGCGCTTGGCGAGCTCATCCTTGATGGCCTGTTTCACCCTTTGGGCTGTACCTACTGGAACAGTACTCTTGGTGACCAGCACGACGTACTTCTGCATGTGCTGTCCCACCTCGCGTGCCACGGCGAGTACATAGCTCAAGTCTGCACTTCCGTCTTCGTCGGGCGGTGTGCCTACGGCGCTGAACACGGCTTCTACGTCGTTCAGACATTCGGTGAGCTTGGTGGTGAAACGAAGGCGACCTTCGCGCACGTTGCGAAGCACCATCTCTTCCAGTCCAGGTTCGTAGATGGGTATCTCGCCCTGACGGAGTTTCTCTATCTTGGTTTCGTCTATATCTACGCAGGTGACGTGTACGCCCACTTCTGCAAAGCATGCGCCTGTCACTAATCCTACGTATCCGGTGCCTACGATGGCTATATTCATAACGCTTGGGGTTGGTGTGAAAATGTTTGGGTGTTTCTCGTGGTGCTGCGTGCTACTTCTTCATACGCAGGCTAATGGTCTTTGGCATCAGTATGGTGTGGTTGGAAAAAGGGTGCAGCGCTCTGTGGATGGAAACCAAAAAGACGCAACAGACGCTGTGACGATGACGTACCGCCCGAGCCTTGTCTTTGCGTCTTTATAGATGGGTGCAAATAGCGTGTATGTTGGTGGTCGCTTAGAGACCTTGAAGAGTCGCGCATAGAGCAAACGGCTTGGCCTGTTGCCTCACTGCACTGCATCATCGCGCGCCTACTCTCCCTACAAGCTTTTGAACACGAAATCTATGTGTATGGGTATATGCGAGAACGCGTAGTGCTTATTCGCCCTGCTGAGGTGTCTCAGCTTGAGGTTGAGCCTCCTGTTGTTGCGCTTCTTGTGGCTGTGCCTCTTGCTGTTGTGCTTGCGCATTCTGCTGAGTTGCGGCGCCAGCCGTTTCAGCGCCAGAGGTGGTACGCGTGCTTGTTACGAGTTCGTGGTTGTTGGTCTCGCGGGGTACAACGTAGGTGGTCACTACGCTCAGCACCACCAGCAGACCTGCTAAGGTCCAAGTAGCTTTTTCGATGAAGTCTGTGGTCTTGCGTACGCCCATGATTTGGTTGGACGAAGCGAAGTCAGAGGCCAAACCGCCGCCTTTAGATTCTTGAATGAGTACGATAAATGTCAGAAGTACGGCCACGATTACGGCTAAAACTACAATAATGGTAAACATAATTGATTTGAAAACGGTTATTTCTTGGGTTGATTATTCACTATTAGCTTGCGCAAATAACGCATTTGGTCGGCAAAGTAAACACTTTTATTTGGATAATTCGCATTTAGGGAGCTGATAATTTCAAGTGCTTTTTCAAAACGACCTTGTTTGATATAGATTTTGGCAAGTGTTTCGGTAAAAAAGCTGTCATCGCTGTCGTCTTGTTGGGGCTCAGCATTTTTGGCTTTCTTGGTGCTTTTCGCACTCTTCTTGTTGCTACTCTCTGTGGCGGCTGTTGGGGCATCGGCTGCCTCGGGTGCGTCGCTCTCGGTGTGGATATGGAACTTTCTGTCGCCCGATAGGAAGTCGTCCATCAGTCGTCCTGTGACATCGTTGGCCTGCTCGCTGCTCTCGGTCGTAGGCATGTCGTCGAGGCTCATGAGGAAAGCGGCGTAGTCACTTGTGGCATCGGCTACGGTGGGCTGACGATGTGGTGTTTCCTCGCGTCCTGCACCCAAAAACTCGTCGATGACTTGTAGCGTACGTTCGCCCCCTTGGTGCGTGGCAGGGTTGAGCGGCTCAGGTTCTATGCGGTACTTGTCGGCCTCAATGAGGTCGAAGAGCACCCGCCGGTCGGGCACCAGAAAAGCGGCTTTGCGGAGTTCCTCGCCAAAAGAATTGTCGTGAAGCACAAAGAGGTTGTGCAGCAACATCAGACGCGCCGCTGTGTAGTGCGGATGGCGCGCCACGAGGGTGCGTAGGCTGTAGAGCGACTCTTTGTCGAGCTTTTCGGGATGGGATATGTAGGCCGTGAGTGTTGACATAGTGACGATGCGTAGGCCTGGCTTACCAGTCGGCTACGGTAGCATTGAATATCTGGTCGGTGAGGTCTTCTATCATTTCGGTGACGAGGCGTTCCTGTACCGTAGAGAGTTGCTGTGTGGAGTTGTATTGCGTAGTGGCGGTGAACTGACGTTCCCACTGTATGTTCTTCTTCGGGTTCTCGAAGCGAATGTTGACCGTCATTTTGAGTTGCACTTGGGCACTGTAGCCTTCAGCACTGACACCCTTGTTGTACTGGTCGTAACCCGTAATCTCGCCAGCGACATGGAGGTCACCGTTGCGCTTGACGATTTGCAGACGTGTCTGATTGGCATATTTGTCCTGCAACTTGGTGTTGAACATGGCCTCCATAGGTGCCCAGCCATAGGGTGCGCGGTTGGCTATCTTGTCTATCTGTATGGAGTGTATCAAGTTGTAGTCGATGCTCGTGCTGGTGAAGGAATATTTGGGCAAATAGCAGCCTGTGAGCAAGGTCAGTGCGCACACGCTCCACACTATCAGATAGCGGTATGTCCACAGGCGTTTCATTCTATTCCGTATTCGTTGATTTTGCGATAGAGTGTGCGCTCGCTGATGCCTAACTCTTCGGCGGCGGCGCGGCGGTGTCCGTGGTTTCGACGCAGCGATTCACGGATGAGTTCCTCGGTGACTTCTTCGATGGTGGGTTGTGCCGTGTCTTTGATCTCTTCGGCATCAGCGAGATCCACGTGGTCGAAGTGCGATGTGGGGGCTTCAGCGGCGGGAGCGGGTAGGGCGCGCGCCAAGGTTGGGGTGGGGGTGTCGCCGTGGAGTTTCAAGGCCTCCTTGAGCTGCTCCACGTCGCGCTGCAAGGCAAAGAGTATCTTGAAGATAATCTCGCGCTCCTGCTCGTAGCGACCTTGGGCTGCTGTGGTGTCGTCGCCTGCCAATACCTGCGTGTGTGCCGATGACAGGCGCGGAAGAGACGTGCGCAGCGTGGCGGCATCAATCTCGCGCGCATCAGTGGTGACTGAGAGCATCTCGGCCACGTTCTTGAGCTGTCGCACATTGCCTGGCCAGGGGTAGTTGCGCAGTATCTGTGCGGCTTCGTCGCTGAGACGTATGGCGGGCATGTTGTAGCGCTCGGCCATGTCGAGTGCAAACTTTCGGAAGAGCAATAGTATGTCGTCTCCACGCTTCCTGAGCGGGGGGACTTCAATGGTGATGCCGCCCAACCTGTAGTAGAGGTCTTCGCGAAAACGCCCACGTCGTATGGCTTCTTGCAGGTTGACATTGGTGGCTGCTACGATGCGCACATTGGTCTTCTTCACCTGACTGGCTCCGACGGGTATAAACTCGCCCGTCTCCAATACGCGCAGCAAGCGTGCCTGTGTGGCTAAAGGCAGTTCGCCTACCTCGTCGAGAAAGAGGGTGCCGCCGTCGGCCACGCTGAAATAGCCCTCGCGCTTCTCAAAAGCACCCGTGAACGCGCCTTTCTCATGACCGAAGAGCTCGCTGTCTATCGTACCCTCGGGAATGGCTCCGCAGTTCACCGCAAAGTACTTCTTGCTCTTGCGCAAACTATGGTCGTGAATGATGCGCGGGAACGTCTCCTTACCCACACCATTCTCGCCCAAAATAAGCACCGACATGTCCACGGGCGCAATGCGCAGGGAGATGTCGAGGGCGCGGAGCAGGGCTTCGTCGTTGCCCACAATGTCGTACTTGAGCTTGATTTGCTTGATGCGTTTCTCGTCCATAGAAGCTCTATGCCAAAAGTGCCGCAAAGTTACACTTTTTTTGGCTATGCCGCTATTCGGAACAGCCCTTTTCGACATGTAGGTGGCAAAAAGATGTTAAAGTTTTGATATTTCATGGATTTTGTTAGTAACTTGCGCCGTGAAATCCCTAATCCCCCCAATCGTTATGAAAAAAATCAGCCTTCTCATTGCAGTCTGCGCACTGTTTTTAGCCCTCCCCATAGTAGCACAGCCCACCCGTCAGCATCAGCACGGTGCCGATTTACACTTCAAGTTGGTAGGTGTGTGGCAGCAGGTGAATGTCGTCACAGACAGCACAGGTACGGACCAGTACGTATATCTTCCCTCCTGGAAAGTACTTGGGGCGGACGGACACTTTGTGAACTTCGTCACGGCTTATCACAAAGCCCCCTCGTTCATCACCACAGAGGGACGCTATCGCATGGTGAGCGACAAATACTACTCTGAGCGTATCACCAATAGCCTAACCAATCCACAGTTGCAAGGCGTGGAGGTCATGATGGAATACGCACTCGACGAGCAGAAAGGTGAGATGACGCTCCGCTTCATGCTTCCCAACAGTGAGCGACCTGTCAAGGAAATCTGGCGCAAGGCACAGCTTGCCATCCCTGAACAACTCCAGCGTCAGCCATAAGGCGTGACACATATTCACCACAAGCACGCGAGATAGCTCCACCACGGTGAGCCGTCTCGCGTGCTTGTGGTGTAGAGGGGTGAAGGCTGCCGCGTCCTACAAGTAGCACATCAGTATGTCCCACACAGCCACCAAGTGGCACACGCTGCCCGCCAGCACGAAGAAGTGGAACACGCTGTGCATATACGGACGCTTGTTGAGACTGTAGAAAAGCGCCCCCGTGAGATAGCATACGCCTTCGGCAACAATCCATATCACCGCCGAGGTGTCCACACTCGCTATCAGCGGTTTGAAACAGACCAATACGCTCAGTCCCATACCGCAGTAGCAGATGGTTTCGAGGTGCGAATGGTCGCGCAGCTTGATGAACGACAATACGGTACCCACCAGGGCGCAGAGCCATACGAAGCCAAACAAACTCCATCCCCAATATCCCTGTTCGCGCAGGGCTACCAACGTCACAGGCGAATAGCTTCCAGCGATGTGCCAATAGATAGCTGCGTGGTCGAACTTGCGCCACACGGCGCGACTCTTCCACGACGAAGGAATGGCGTGATAGATAGTCGATGCGGTGTACGAGCCTATCATGCCAACGAGGTAGAGTATCACGCCCAGCCGCGTCCAACCGTCGCCCGACCGAAATGTCCATATCAGCAGAAGTATGCCGCACACTACGCCCATGGCTATCCCTCCTGCGTGCGACCATACATTGAGGCGCTCTTCGCCACGTGAATAGTGTATAGCCATAATCTCTAAACTAATAAGGTTTACTTACCCACATCGCTGCGCACCAATTGGAGCGCGGCGGGTCTTCCTCCCGTCAGGCAGTGGCGATGTGGCTTTGTTGTCTTCCCCAAGTTGGGTTGTGTGTGCTTCTTCCTTGTCTCATCATTCACCTGCCAGTATCGTTCGTCGGGCTATATGGGAGGGCGAGCGGCAGGTGTCCTTTGTCGTGAAATGCATGGCAAGTATACGAAAAAAGAGCGACTTCCCAGCCGCTCCCGCCTGCCTATTGCGCTTTTAGCCCACCAAGAACGCTGCGTTTTGCAAGCGCTCTTGGCATTCTCTGCACTCCTATCTGTTCGCGCACGCGCGCCTTTGCTTGTTGCATCCCATGCCCTGCTATTTCAGCGCCGATAGGTAACAATTTTATAAACTTAGCCTAAGTTTGTGAAAATTTAGCCTTAGTTTATACAAACTTAGGCTTAGTTTGTAAGAATTGAGCCTTAGTTTATAGAATATATCCGTTGCGCTACAAAAAAACTCCGAGGTGGTGAGAAAACCTCGAAGGAGTTGTTAGGTGAGTGAGGGAGCAACGACACGACAGGCTTAATCGCAAAATGACATCAGCCCTATAATAAAACGACATCATCCTATATTAGAATGACGTTATCCTATATTAGAATGACATCATCCCTTGATTAGAATGACATCATCCTTTGGCCAAACGCTGCTAACGGATATAGCATGATGTTTGTCCCATGTTCAGCGGCCACTATCCACCGCTGTTCCATGCACATCAAATGCCGAAAATAGCACTTCCCTATATTCAGAGTTTGCCACCCGAGCGGAGATAGTCCATGATTTCTGCCGGAGCGCGTTCCTCTTTCAGGCGGGCGGCCAATAGCGTAGATATTAAGATGTCCCTGCCAAATAACATACAGACGTGTTGTATATGGAAAGGTAGCTTTTCTTTTATACTAAAAGAAACAATCTGTTTGCTTCTCGCGCACCATCCCGATAAAATCGTGGAGATTGCTGAGGCTGTCGCGGTAGGGAGCAGGGAACGAAGATATATTAGCTCGTGGCACTACAAGATGCAAGTGGCAGTCTTGCATTTCGCGCAGCTGATTGGCTGAAATGCCTTTTTGTAGTGTGAAGAGGTACTTGTCATCCACGCGGTCTGCCTCGGTCAAGACTTGCCGCCAGCGGTCTTTGCATGTGGTTTTAGCCCCCAATACAACAAGCCTCTCGGCGGGGAAAAGCAAGTTGTGGTAGCTTGCTCCATCGGGAAAAAGGAAATCGGGCTTCTTGTTTTCCTCGGTGACAGCTTGCTCTTCAAATTTTAGTTCTGCAGCCGTAAAAATTGTGGCAAGGTGGTGTTCAAGAGACTTTCCCGCGCGGCTTTTGCGGCGGTTCAGTATCTCGTTAGCAGACTGCACAAAGGTCTGTACGTCGGGAAAGGGGGTCTTCAGCAGCGGTGCGTATACTTTATCCTCAAAAGCTTTGAAGAGATCATATTCGGCATTCACCCATTGCAGTAGCAGTTCGTCGGGTTGGCGACAAATTTGGGCTTCACTGATATTGTAAGCCTTGTTAAAACAATTCCGCGCACCAGCTGCCATTTCCTGTGTTGTAGGAAAGCCACCGAAAAGTTTTAGGAACTCGCTGAATGCATTTTGCAATTTTAGCTCTGGCTGCGCGAGTTGTGACGCATCTATAAGTTGGTCTAACTGGTTGGGGGAAAGATTAAATACAGAAAGAAAATCGTCTATATCATCATCCGTTTGCAGAACGAAGCCGTTGTACTCTTCTTCGTTCTGTTTGGTTAGCAAAAGAAGATCACCGACGTTATCGTCTTCAAGAAACGGGAATCCACGTCCAAAGCGCGTAAGCCGATATTCATTGCGTGAGCCAACACCATAATAGATAAATCGGCTATTAGTGGTGAAATCATTCTGCCACTTAATAGAGACAAACTTATCATAATTTTCGCCTCGCTTGCAAGCCTCCTTGAATGCAATGCCATAGGCGCATTTGGGTATATAAAAGCCAGCTTGATGCGACCCCGTCTTACCTACGTCGTTGGCAGTGATAAAGCGGCAAAACGCAGTTTGGCTTGTTCGTACGCTGCGAATAGCGGCATCTAGTATCTCACTCATTTTCCAAATTGGTTAATGTGTTTGCAATCTGCTCCGAGACAGCAGTTATCAGCGGGACAACAACTGAGTTTCCGCACTGACGGTATGCTTGGACATCGGATACTTGTTCTATGATATAGTTGTCGGGGTAACCCATAAGGCGGGCGCACTCACGAGGCGTAAGTCTGCGTGGATTCTTTCCTCGCTGAGGTATAAGTATTTCCGAACCATCTTTATAGTAGCGTGCACTCAATGTGCGAGAAATTCCGTCCAAGTCAACCATTCCAAAACCGAAGCCATTGCCCTTGGCCTGATGTTTTTTTGCGTATTCCTGCAAGTAGTTCCAAAGTTTATCCGTCAATGTGTATTTTTCGGCTGGCGATTTCTCAAGAATGTCACGAATGGCGTGTTTCTCTCCTACGGGTTCGGGGAAAGAGAATTGCTCCCTTCCATTGTATCTTCGTTTGTCAAAGCCCACAATCATAATGCGTTCGCGATGTTGTGGAACGTAATACTGTCCATCAAGTACGGCGTAGTGAATGGTGTAGTCAAGTTCCTCCAATGTTTCGCAGATGATACGGAACGTTTTGCCCTTGTCGTGTGAAGTCAAGTTTTTCACGTTTTCAAGGTAGAACGCTTTGGGACGGTGGCGGCTAATGATGTCAGCCACGTCAAAGAATAGTGTGCCTTGTGTCTTGTCTTGAAAGCCTGTCTCGCGCCCAAGGCTTTTTTTCTTCGAAACGCCCGCAATGCTGAACGGTTGGCAGGGGAAGCCTGCGCAAAGAATGTCAAACTGTTGTGGAATGTAGCGTTTAGTTTCCTCCTTGGTAATATCTCCGAAAGGCATTTCGCCAAAGTTGGCAAGATAGGTTCGCTGGGCAAATTGGTTCCATTCGGAGGAGAAGACGCACTTGCCTCCTTGAGCCTGCATGGCAAGTCGGAACCCTCCCATTCCCGCAAAAAGGTCTATAAACGTGAAGCGCGCGGGTTGCGGTGCAGGAAATGGTACGCGAAAGAAATCGGGGAAAAGACCGTATTCCAACGGTTCACAAACCATATCCACCGAAACGTCCTCTTGTGGAAAAGTGGCGGTGAGGTAGTCATGCAAATAGTCGCGTGCAGTCTGTTTTGCTTCATCGTCCATTTGCGTGGGATTATGGAGGTAGTGCGTGATAACGGCAAGTTGGTTGTCCAGTGATTTTGGACCGTAGAGATAAATCTGTGTCCGCTTCCCGTCTGACTGGAAGGTGCTGATGCGCTCAGGGAATTTTAAGAGCGATATATCGGAAACATTTATTGGCATAGAGAATAATTGTGTGAGCAAAGATAAATATAATTAAGGACTTATAGGGTACTTTTGGGCTTAACCTTCGTTATAGTCCCATTCCTAACGCTTTTGTTCAACTGGATCGCGTTTATGTCCCGAGAAGATTTCTTTCCGATATAACTATTTATGATTTCTATATTCAGAGTTTGCCACCCATGCGGAGATAGTCCATGATTTCTGCTGGAGCGCGTTCCTCCTTCAGGCGGGCGGCCATAAAGTCCATGTAGGGGGCTACGTGGGAGAAAAACTGGCGGTAGCCCGAGCAGAGATAGTTCAGCCCCGATTCGCCGTCGGCTGTCTTGGCAAAACGATTTTTTGGACACTCACCGTTGCACGCGAACTTCCATCGGCAGGCTTTGCACTGTTGGGGGAGCTGCTGCTTGAGCGTACCAAATTCGTTCTGCTCCGCACCGTACATCATTTCCACAAGGCTCTGGGTGTGCAGATTGCCGAGCTTGTATTCTGGAAATACAAAGTGGTCGCACGAATATACATCGCCGTTCCACTCCATCACAGCGGCGTGGCCACAACTGTGGCCGTAGGTGCACACACCGGGCTGCACGCCCATCCAGTTCGCAAGCGTGGAATCGAAGAGTTGGACGTAGTATTCAGCCACATCGTTGCGCACCCATTCGTCAAAGAGTTGGCAGAGGAAGTTTCCCCACTGCGATGGTGTGACACTGAAGTCGGCCAGGGGCGCATCGCTCTGGTCGTGCAGATGAGCCAAGTGGCGGCCATCGCTGTGGTGCACGATGCGTTCCACGATGGGGGTGAACTGTATGTAGTGGCAACCTATCTCCTTGAAGAAGCGATAGAACTCGAGTGGATAGTCAGCGTTGAAGTCGTTGACTACGGCCAAGGCATTCCATTGTACACCATGCTTATTGAGCAGTCGCACGCCTTGCATCACCTTGTGCCACGAGGGAAGCCCAGCACGTGTGCGCCGATATTCGTCGTGGAACTCTTGTGGTCCATCGAGGCTTACACCGACGAGCCAGCCCTCTTTGGCAAAAAACTCGCACCATTCGTCGGTGAGCAGGGTCGCATTGGTCTGAATGCAGTTGTCGATGCGCTTTCCCTCGGCATACTGCCTTTGAAGCTGCATGGCGCGTTTGTAGAAACTCAAGGGGCGCATGAGTGTTTCGCCGCCGTGCCACGTGAAGAGTACGTCCTGCATGGTCTGCGCACCGATGTATTCCTTCACGAAGCGTTCCAGCAGTTCGTCGCTCATGACGTGTCGGCGTTCGTCGGGATAGAGCTCAGCTTTTTCGAGATAGTAGCAATATTTGCAGGCAAGGTTACAACGTGAGCCTACGGGTTTAAGCATCACGTAGAGGGGGCGTGCAAAGGGGGCAAATGTGGCTGCGGTGGGAGGTGTGGCCATAATAGATATACCTTAGGGGGAGATGGGATGGAGTATGAAAATGCGGAGTGTGTTTCGGACAAGCTACGCGAGGTAGGGATTGCACAGGCGTTCGTGGGCAATGGTCGTGTCGTGACCGTGTCCAGGGTATACGCGAACGCTGTCGGGCAATGCGAGAATGTGGGTGCGCAGTGCGCGAGGCAGAGCTGCGGGCTCGCTGCGAGGTAGGTCGCACCGGCCTATTGAGCCAGCAAAGAGGCTGTCGCCGCTGAGCAGTACGTCCTCCTCTTGCATGAAGAAGCACACACCGCCGGGCGTGTGACCAGGCGTGGCAAGCACTCGTAGACGATGGTTGCCAAATGTGACGTACTCCCCATGGGCAGGTAGCGCCACAGGCGCTGGCAGCGCGATGGGCAAGGGGCGATGCATGAAGAGCTGTATCTGTTGCGGTTGCTCGTGGTAGGTGGTGAAGTCGTCCAGCGAAAGCTCGGGCGCAAGACCGTAGTGCTCGTAGAGATATTGTGCACCAAAGACGTGGTCGAAGTGTCCATGCGTGAGCAGATGGTGTACGGGACGGAGCTGATGCGACTGGATGTAATCATCAATAGCTGCGAAGTCCTCATCGTAGTAAGCCCCGCAGTCTACGATTACAGCCTCGCGGGTGTCGTCGCTCAGGATGTAGCAGTTCTCGCCGAGCATGTTCATCTCTATACGTTGGATGTGTATCATCGGGGTGTGGATAGCGTGTGTGGGACAAAAAAGGCGCGCCGTACGATATCAGAGGTGCACGTACACCACGTTTTTCTCGGCATAGTAATCATCGTGGTAGACATCGCTCAGAGGCCATATCTCGGCACTACGCTTGAAGGGGGCTATTTCGGCTTGCAGGTCGCCCCCCTTGAGACAGATGAGGCCGTTGGGCAGGGCATTGCGCTGATGCTGATGTATGTTCTTGCGCACGAGGGCGGCCAAGTCGCTGAGGTTCATCACGGCGCGGCTCACTACGAAGTCGAAGCGTCCTTTCTCCTCCACCACGTTGCGGTGCACCAGTGTGACGTTCTCCAGTCCGATGGCCTCGGCCACAGCCGTGGCTACACGTATCTTCTTGCCGATGGAGTCTACGAGGTGGAATTGACAATCTGGGAACAGGATGGCCAACGGTATGCCGGGGAAACCTCCTCCAGTGCCTACGTCCATGACGCTTGTGCCAGGGCGGAAGCGAATGGCTTGGGCTATGCCTAAGGAGTGTAGCACGTGGTGAAGATAGAGGTTGTCGATGTCGCGTCGAGATATGACGTTAATCTTAGCGTTCCAATCGCGATAGAGCGGGCCTAAAGCCTCGAACTGCTCGCGTTGGTGTGGGGTGAGTTGCGGAAAAAACTCGTAGAGAATAGATGCTGTCATAGTGGTGTGGAAAGCAAGAGAAGAGGTGTGGAAAACGGTGGCTCAACCGCGTGGTACGTAGATAGTAGGAATGGTTAAGCCCGTGAGAGTCAACGGCGTCGGGCTTTGCGACGCGGGGAGGGCGCGGCGGACTGACTGAATCGGTGTCCGTAGAGCCGTTCAATGAGGTCGGGGCGCTTCATACGCTGAAGCTCGCTGAGGATGCGTGGGCGCTCCTCGTTCTTGTACCAGAAGAAGAACATGCGCTGCCGTTGTTTCTCTTGCGGCGTTTTGGCCGTGAAGAGCGGTTCGAGGGTGTAGGGATGATAACCACTGTGCCAGATGGTTGTGGCTACGGTCATTGGAGTCGGCGTAAAGTCTTGCACCTGCTCGAGACGAAAGTCCAGTTCGCGTGTCTGCGCAGCCAGTTCGGCCATGTCCTCCTCGGTACATCCTGGGTGCGAACTGATGAAGTAGGGTATCAGTTGGTAGGGTAGGTGATGGCGACGGCAGACTTCGTCGAATAGGCGTTTGAAATCCCTGAATAGGCTGAACGAGGGTTTGCGCATGAGCGTCAGCACGCGGTCAGAGGTGTGTTCGGGAGCTACCTTGAGACGTCCCGACACGTGGTGGCAAATGAGTTCCTCAGCATAGCGTCGGTTGTTGGCATCGGTGCGAGGCGAACCCGTGGGATGGAGTATCAGGTCGTAGCGCACACCGCTGCCGATGAATGTTTTCTTGACACCAGGCACGGCGCTCACAGCCTTGTAGATATCGAGCAGCGGAGCGTGGTCGGTGTTGAGGTTGGGGCAGACCTTAGGACTGGCACACGAGGGACGTTTGCACTTCTTGCAGAGCGCGAGGTTCTTACCTCCCATGCGATACATATTGGCCGAGGGGCCGCCGAGGTCGCTCAGTGTACCATGGAAATCAGGCATGGCAGCTATCTGTCGCACTTCGCGCAGGATGCTTTCCTTGCTGCGGCTCATGATGAACTTACCCTGATGGGCCGAGATGGTGCAAAAGGCGCAACCACCGAAACAGCCACGATGAATACACACGCTGTGCTTTATCATGTCGTAGGCGGGGATGCGATGACCGCGATACTTGGGGTGTGGCAAGCGGGTGTAGGGCAGGTCGAAACTGTGGTCGATTTCTGCGGTAGAGAGCGGTGGGTAAGGAGGATTGACAACGATATACTCGTCTCCTACAGCTTGGAGTATGCGCTGGGCTTGGTAGCGATTGCTCTGCTCCTCGATGATACGAAAGTTGGCCGCGTATTTGCGTTTGTCTGTCAGCACATCTTCGTGACTATGAAGCACGAGGTCGTCGGCCTTGATGCCACCGGGGACGGCCGTTTGTGCCACGCGAACCACCGTTTGCGGCACGGGGTGGCGCATCACGGCGTGACGAAACTCGCCCACGCTGCACTGCCGATGCTCGTTGCCGTGGAGTACGGTATGCTCAATGAGATGGCACAAAGCGGGTAGGGGCTTCTCGCCCATGCCGTAGACAATCATGTCGGCAGGTGCGTCGCAGAGCAGGCAGGGACGCACGCGTTCTTGCCAATAATCGTAGTGAGACACACGACGGAGCGAGGCTTCTATGCCACCGAGCAGGATAGGCGTGTCGGGGAAGAGCTCGCGCAGAATTTGGCTGTATACAATGCTGGGATAGTCGGGGCGGCGGTCGTGTCGGCCATCGGGCGTATAGGCATCCTCGGAACGCAGGCGGCGGGCTGCCGTGTATTTGTTCACCATCGAGTCCATCGCGCCCGGAGAAATCAGAAAGAAGAGGCGTGGCCGTCCCAATCGTTTGAAGTCGCGTAGGTCACCATGCCAGTCGGGTTGAGGCACAATGGCAATGCGATAGCCCGCATCCTCGATGATACGTCCGCAGACAGCCATGCCGAATGACGGGTGATCCACGTAGGCATCGCCGCTGAAGAGAATCACGTCGGCTTGTTCCCATCCGCGTAGCTCCATCTCGCGGCGGGTGGTGGGCAGAAAGTCTGATAGCTGTGGGGGAGTGTAGGCCATGGAGTGTGGGCTTGTGGCTATTTGGCTTGCGGAAGCAAGAAACGCAGAATGGCTCTCATCACTACGCGCTGTGTCTCAGCCTCTTTGATACACTCAAAGGGGAAGGCGCAGCACACCACACGTGCGCCCTCGCCGCTATAAGCCGTGCCAGCACCGTGTCCGCCCTCATAGGCAAAGGCGCTGAAGGTGGCTGCATCGGCAGGCATGATGACCTCGGGGTGCTGCGCGGCGTAGTGCGTCTCGTTGGGCGTGCGATAGATAGGAATTTGCTTGCCCAAGCCCGTGATGAG
>JAFVCB010000016.1 GCA_017479555.1 Bacteroidaceae bacterium
AACGACTACGGCGGCCCCAACCAAGCCAATTTTGTGAACAATGGTATTCTCACCGCTACGCGCGAGTGGTCGCCCAAGCTCACCGAGGTCAAGCAGGTCTATCAGCCCATTCGCTTCCTCTCTTGGGACGCTGCCACGCGTACGGTTACACTCCGCAACGATGCCGCGTTTACCTCTACCGACCACTATGCGTTGCGCTACCAACTGCTCGCTGAGGGACGCGTTGTCGAGTCGCGCACCATTGCAGCACCATCTATAGCACCTGGTGAGACATCTACTCTGGTGCTGCCTATCAAGAAGAAACTCAAGAAGGATAGGGAATACACGGTGCAAATCGACTTTGTGCTGCGCGAAGCTACACCATGGGGTGCAGCAGGATATAGTGTGGCAGGTGCAGACTTTGTGCTGCAAGAACGTGCCGCTGCGTTACCGCTGATAGCCTCGAAGAAGAAAGCGCTCGTGGTGACCACGCTTGCCGACCGTACCGAAGAAGTGGTAGCAGGTGGCGTCACGCTCTCTAAAACCACCGAGGGTGTAATATCCACTAATCTCTTTGAGGTGATGCCCACGTTTGACAGTTTTGCATACGTAGAGAACTTCCGTGGCGCATATCCCACGACCAATGCTGTCACCCGTCGTGTGGTGAGTCCGCTCGCCATCGACCAGCAGGGACGTGCCATCGTGGAGGAAAAAGTCGAGACCCAGCAGTGCGACTACACGATTCGCTACATACTCTATAGCAATGCTGTGCTTGACATCGAAGCCTCCTTCCAACCCAAACGTGACGACCTGCGTCGCGTCGGACTGGTGATGCAATTGCCACAGTCATTACAACAAGTGAGCTACTATGGTCGCGGTCCTTTAGAGAACTATCCAGACCGTATGCTGGGGTCGCGCATCGGGAGATATACCACCACGGTACAAGACAATTTCTGGCCCTACGCCCATCCCCAAAGCACGGGCAACCACATGGACATCCGCGAAGCCACCTTCACACGCTCTAATGGCACAGGCATTCAGCTCCAGACCCAAGGGCAGGTGGCCATGCAGGTGTTGCCGTTTAGCGACCGCGTGATGGCACAGACACGCCATCCGTGGGAGTTGACCCCCGAAGGTGTGATACTCCACTTAGATGCAGCAGTACAGGGTGTGGGTAACGGTTCGTGTGGTGGAGGCAACGAGACCTTGCCGCCCTATCGTATACAGAAAGAGACGAGCTACTCCTATACCTTGCGCTTCAGCCTTGTCAAATAAGAGCGTCTCTCGGCACTCCATAGCGGGAGTTGCTCATGAGCAAAAGATTATTTCAAATATACATAATTTCAAACCTTTATGTCTACGTTAGTACTTACCTCTATTGGCTATGCCGCATTGATAGCCAGTATCTTAGGTTTTATCTACCTGCTGTTTGCAGTACTCTGTAAGGGACAGCCCAAAGGCTTGCTGTGGTTGGGTCTTGCCAACACGGGCGAGCGCTTTGGCTATTACACGATGTTGGCCGTCTTTGCCCTCTTCCTGGGCGAAAACTTCGGTTTCACAGAATCTACTTCCAGCATTATTTATGCTTCGTTCTTGGGACTGGTCTACTTCTTGCCCGTCATCGGTGGTGTCGCTGCCGACCTGTTTGGCTATGGCAAGATGGTGATTTCGGGCATCTTCATCATGCTGTTGGGCTATCTGCTCCTGTCCGCACCCCTTGGCGGAGATACCCCTGCCATCGTCGCTATGGGCTTTGCCCTCTTGCTCGTCAGCTTCGGCACAGGTCTCTTCAAGGGTAACCTACAGGTGATGGTCGGCAAGCTATACGACTCACCCGAGTTTGCCGACAAGCGCGACAGCGGTTTCTCACTCTTCTATATGCTCATCAATGTGGGCGCGATGGTAGCTCCTACAGCCGCTATCGAAATCATGAACTGGGCACAGCATTCTTGGGGTATATCCAAGGCCGATTCC
The DNA here is from genome assembly GCA_017479555.1 of Bacteroidaceae bacterium. Classification (GTDB taxonomy): domain Bacteria; phylum Bacteroidota; class Bacteroidia; order Bacteroidales; family Bacteroidaceae; genus Alloprevotella. The sequence continues at coordinate 1,954 of JAFVCB010000016.1, forward strand.
TATCACTTTGCATTCGGTGTGGCCTGCGTGTCGCTGGTGCTGAGTATTGCTATCTATCTGCTCAGCAGTGCTTCCTATCGCCATGTCCTCGCACATGAGAAGGGTAATGAGAAAGCAGAAAAGACTAAGTCTGATGTTCCTGAACTCACCCGCGAAGAAACGCGTGAACGCATCACCTGCCTCGTGCTGGTGTTTGCCGTTGTCATCTTCTTCTGGATGGCCTTCCACCAGAATGGTCTCACGCTCACCTTCTTCGCCCGCGACTATGTACAGACTTCCTCTACGGGTGTTCAGAGCATGATGTTCAATGTCGTGAACCTCTGGGCCGTTGTGGGCATTGTCTATGGTATCTATTGCTTTATGCAGGCCACGGAAAGCTTCAAGAAGTTCATGTCGCTCCTCGTAGGTGTGGTGTCGTTGGCTATCATCGTGGTGCAATACTTCTTGTTGGATAGCAACGGTGTGAAGATCGAAGCCCCCATCTTCCAGCAGTTCAACCCCCTCTTCGTGGTCGCACTGACTCCCATCAGCGTGGCATTGTTCAGCTTCTTAGCCAAGAAAGGTAAAGAACCCTCTTCGCCGCGCAAGATAGGTCTCGGTATGCTCGTGGCAGCACTGGGCTTCATCGTGATGATTGTAGCCTCCACCAGCCTGCTTTCACCCATGGCGCAGAAGCAAGGCATTGAGGCTGGTGCAGAGGTGATGCGCGTTTCGCCCAACTGGTTGGTATCTACCTACCTCGTACTCACTTTTGCCGAACTCCTGCTCTCGCCGATAGGCATCTCGTTCGTGACTAAGGTCGCTCCTCCGAAGTATGCCGGTCTGATGATGGGTCTTTGGTTCGCTGCCACAGCGATAGGTAATTTCTTGGTGCAAGTGCCTGGTCTGCTCTGGGATGCAGATGTCAAACTCATCTACATTTGGGGCACATTGGCAGGTATCTGCTTGCTCAGCGCACTATTTATCTTCAGCATACTCAAAAAATTGGAGAAAGTAGCCTAAGCGCTCCATATAACGATTTAAGTCTAAAACGCGAAGCCGCAAAGCGATTTTTTCACTTTGCGCGCCTCGCGTTTTTTTCTGCGAAGAAATAGGGGATTATGCACATTTGTGTGTACCTTTGCCCACAGTAGGCAGGTAATAGACATACGTTTCGACCGATATTTTCTCTATACCACAACCATCCATCGAAACGGAATTCCAACTATTTTATTTCACAAAAGGAGCGAAACTACCTCGGTATGTAGTTTTTTCTACATAGGACATAGAAAATTCTACATAGGCATGTAGTTCTTTCTACCTCGGGTGTGGTGTTTTCTGCCTCGGATGTAACCCCTTTTCCTTCCATTCTGCAAAACCTTGAAGCGCATGAAAAGTTTTTTCAAAAGCATTATCCCCCTTCTTTTTTTTAGTGTCGTACCACGCGTAAGCGCTGCCGATTTTGATACCCTATGGCACGCCAAGGTCTTCGACGCGCGCTGGGTGAACTTCGACGAACAAGCGCACTCGGGCAGCCTATGTCGCGAGGCCGACGGTACACTTGTCGTAGGCAATGGTCGTATCGTGCTGCGCAAGGTTTGTCTGCCGCGCACCAAGCGTCGTGCGAAAGCCACAATAGATGTCACACTGAGGTCCAATGGTGACCCTTGGGACAAGACGGGTAGCATCTTTGTGATTCCCTGTCAGCAGGCCGTCAGTATGATCTCCGTGGCCGAGGGCACTCATCCCTATCCACCAGTAGATGCCTCGCGCTACGAGAACATGCCAGGCATTGTAGCGGGTGAGGGCTACCAACCCCCTGTGGAACTGATACGCTTCATGACACCCTTTGGCGTAGGTCATTTCACACCCACCGACAGCGCATCTGTGGAGCATGTCAAACCCGTGTGGTTAGACGCTTACGAGGCAGAAGTGGCGTGGCATCAAGACATCACCGACCGCCTTTCGCTCCTGCAAGATTCGTGCTACATCGGCCTCGCCATCGACACCTGGACGCAGCCAGGTTACATCGCCACGGTGAGCCTGACGCTGCAAGAAAGTTCGCTCAAGGCCGACAAAGCCAAGCGAGAGCATGTGCTGCCGTTGGTGAATACCATAGAATACTATCAGCAGGCCTATTGCGACCTCTTCGCGCGCCGTCCGCTTGAGGTAGACTTCACCTTGCCGCGCACGGCTAAGCATGCCATGATCTACTACGTTGCTACTGGCCACGGCGGACACGATGGTGGCGATGAGTTTGTGCCTTGCGAGAATATCCTCTCTTTGGACCATCAAGAGGTGGCGCGCTACACGCCTTGGCGCAACGATTGTTACACGTTCCGACGCTACAATCCCAGCACTGGCGTATGGCTCATGTCGCGCGAAGCCACTTATATCACAGACCACGGCACACGCGGGCAGAAACGCATCGAAGAAACCATAGCCTCGTCCGACTTGTCGCGCTCGGGTTGGTGTCCTGGTAGCGACGTACCCCCATTGCGCATACCTGTGGGTACACTCTCCTCGGGACAACACACGCTACGTATCTCCATACCCACCGCCCAAGAGGCCGAAGAGGGACGACAAAACCACTGGCTCGTTTCAGC
>JAFVCB010000017.1 GCA_017479555.1 Bacteroidaceae bacterium
ACTTCGGGTTGCCCAGAACGTAGTTGTGCATGGCGGCGTCGCCCCCGCTGTTGCCGAACGACAGGACGGGCACCTTGCCTATCTCCTGCGAAATCTTCAGCACCTTATTGGTCTTCAGGTTCTTGATGATGAGTTCGTCGGTGCGCACGAGGTCCTCCTCGCGGCCCATGGTGTAGTCAACGCCTTCAGTGGTGCCCTGGCTGGTGGAGTGCAGTTTCACGTCCATGCCGATGACGCGGTTCGACGGGATGCCGATGCTCTCCACGAGTGCACGGCAGATGAAGCGGTCGGAGCCTGAGACGACGTAATACGTAAAGCCGTTGTCGCGGAGATAGTCAAACACCTCAAGCATCGGCTTATAAAAGCTCTCGCCGTAGGTCATGCCTGAAAAACCGTTGGCTGGCTTCGCGGCGTAGGCCTTCACGTAGGCGTCGAACTGAGCCAGCGTCATGCCGCTGTATGCTTTGGCGGCGGCGTAGGCATGCTTCATGTCGAAGTGGTCGGGCAGCGCCTTGCCGCCTCGCACAAAATCGCGGATTTCCTGCGCCGTTTCCATCACGTCCTGCGGAGCGTCGTATGTGGCATCGTCTAAGGCGCGATACTCTAATAGGTTGTACTCGAAGTACGACGGGTAGAGTTCGCCCATGAACGTGCCGTCCATGTCGAACGTGGCGATGCGATCCTCCGCTGGGATGAAGTTCGCCGACGCGGGGTCGGTCACGTCCTTCACGTAGTCCTGCAGCGCGGTCAGCGCCTCGCACTGGTTCCACAGCGTGAAGTACTCCTTCGGTTGTGGAGTTACGACAGTAATATCATCATCTTTGCTGCACGAGGTCAGCACTGTTGTCGAGCCGCAGATGACGAGGATGGCGGCGAGTATCCAAATGAGTTTCTTGTTCATTAAATAGGTTAATAGTTTTCAAACGTTGTTCTCATCTTGTAAAATACAAAGCGGCCTCCCTTGCAGGGATGCAAAGGAAGCCGTATATTGTGCGCCCGCAAGCGGGCTAACAGTGGAAAGGTTATTGTAGGTGAGTATCAGAGAGAGAGAGAGAGAGACGCAAAAATAATGGAACGGCCAAGAAAATCGGTCATTCTTTTCACTGCGTTGGCATTACCTAACTCTCTGTGGAGCATAGGGAAAGGGAATTTATTGATTTTGCAACTTTGCCTTGAAGTCGGCCTGTTTTATGTGGCATGCTTGGCTGATAACTCAATACGCCTTTGAGTTGAATTTTCGGGTGCAAAGGTGCGATTTTTTTTGTGAATTGCGCGCCGTTTAGGGCGTTAAACCCAAATCGGTCATTAGAATTTTTCCAAGACTGTTTTCTAATGTCGGGATGCTGTAGACGGCAATCAGCCCATCCTATACGCCTCTCACACCCTTTTTCTCCAGTCCTTTGTGTTTGTATTCCATGAGGGAAATACATACTTTTCATTTCCGATTTACTTGATAGTCCTTGCTGGGTAGGAGCGAGCTATGAGAGTTTCAGCACACACCGCAGCAGTTGCTGGCATTCAAAGCTCCCACGTGCGACGAGACATAGTTTATCGCAGGATGCCCAAGCACATCAATACTAATCGATACTTTTTCCGGCAGCAAAAATACGATTTTATTGTCCGCTAAATACACCATAATCCTCACTAATGTGGATTTTTTTTCGCCTGACAAGCACCCCTTTGCTCTTCTCATCAGTTGTTCAATAAAACAGATGCGTCAGAAGTGGGGAATATATGTTTTGCGGACACAACAAATGTGCTTTTCATCGAAAAAAAATAAGGGGGGATGGCTACAAAATGGGGGATGAAAAATGCTAAATTTGTCATCTGAGGGAAGTTCTTCACGGGGCGAAAACTGGTGTTGGACGCGGAAAAACGGACATTGGACTTAGAAAAAACTACATAGGCATGTAAAAAAAACTACCTCGGCATGTAGAAAATCCTACATACCGAGGTAGTTTTGGGTCTATTTTTGGCCTAATTGGCGGCACTGAGCGTGTGGTGTCCTTTGCTATGACAAAGGTAGGAACAAATGCCCGAAGTGCGATATTTTTGGCCTAAAAAAACAGGGGGGTGTCGCCATGCATTTTTTTTGCCAACCAGCCTGCTTCTTTGCACCTCAAAGAGCGTGACACCGTGCAGAGGATTTCAGGCAGCGGGTGTTTCGTTTGCGGCTATTTCGTCATGGTTGCCGCGCGGCCTATAGCCGTGTGCTGTTGGGCTTAGTGGGCAGCAATCCATTGAGCAATCCATTCGCCCACCTCACGTGTACCGTAGTGTGCGCCGTTAGGCACTTGAATCTCTGGTGTACGCACGTTTGCTTCGAGACTGGCAGCAACGGCGCGGCGTACGAGTGCGCCTTCTTCCGCAAGACCAAAGTGTTCGAGCAGCATAGCTACAGAGAGAATTTGTGCCAAGGGGTTGGCTATGTTTTTGCCCTTGGCCTGAGGCCACGAACCGTGGATGGGCTCAAAAACGGGTGTGCCTGTACCTGTGCTGGCACTGGGCAATAGTCCCATAGAACCGCTGATACACGAGCCTTCGTCGGTGAGAATGTCGCCGAAGGTGTTTTCTGTGACCATCACGTCAAAGAAGCGTGGTTCTTGTATCATGCGCATAGCGGCATTGTCCACGTACATGAAGTCGGTTTGCACGTCGGGATATTCGTTCATCATCTCTTGCGCCACACTGCGCCACAACCTACTGCTGGCTAAAACGTTGGCCTTGTCCACCACCGTGAGATGCTTGCGGCGCATACGTGCATACTGATAGCCCACGCGCAGGATGCGTTCCACTTCGGGGCGCGTGTATTTGTTCGTATCCCAAGCCTCTTCTGTGCCTTCGTGTTTCTCGCCGAAATACATACCGCCCGTGAGTTCGCGAATACATACAAAGTCGGCATCGCGCACCAGTTCCTCGCGCAGTGGAGAGAGGTGTAGCAAGCTCTGGAAGGTCTGTACGGGACGTATGTTGGCATATAGTCCTAATTGCTTACGCATGGCCAATAGCCCTTGCTCGGGACGCACCTTGGCTGTAGGGTCGTTGTCGTATTTCGGGTCGCCTACGGCAGAAAAGAGTACGGCATCGGCTGCTTGGCATATCTCCAAGGTGGCAGCAGGAAAAGGCTCTCCCGTGGCATCGATGGCCGCAGCGCCCACCAATGCTTCGCGGAAGTCTATTTTGTGATGGAACTTCGTGGCTATAGCTTCGAGGGCGGCGCGTCCCTGAATGCTGATTTCAGGGCCTATGCCGTCACCGGCGAGTAGAGCAATGTTGAGTTTCATAGTTTTCTATTTTATCTTTGTTTTCGAGTAGGAAGTCTATGTCGTCGAGGGCATGGGTGAGGCAATATTTCTTGTAACCATTGATGTCGAAATGAGCCGTTTGTCCCGTGGCATCTATCGTGACGGTCTGAGCGGGCAAATCGACAGTGACCGTGGCGCGTGGGTCGCGGGAGATGGCTTCGAGTAGGGCGGTGTGAAAATCCTTGTCAACTTGAAGAGGCAGCACAAAGTTGTTGAGCTCGTTCTGCCGATGAATGTCAGCAAACGAACGTGCGATGACTACGCGAAAGCCAGCGTCGGCAATAGCCCAAGCTGCGTGCTCGCGACTCGAACCACAACCGAAGTTCTCACCCGCTACCAGTATGCTGCCCGTATAGGTGGGGTCGTTCATCACAAAGTCGCGCGGTGTGCCATCGGGGGCGTAGCGCCAGTCGCGAAAGAGATTGTCGCCGAAGCCCTTGCGGTCGGTGGCTTTGAGAAAACGAGCGGGGATGATTTGGTCGGTATCAATATTGTCCAAGGGTAGGGGGACGCAACTACTCTGGAGTATGGTAAGGGGTTGTTTCATCTTGGTGTACTGTGTCTGTCGAAAGGAGGGTGAAAACCACGTGGAGTTATTCGCGCGTGCTATTGAGCAAGTCGGTCAGCGATTCGGGCAAGGCTTCGATAAAGGCTTCGGAGGCCGTGCCATGCCCTACGATAAGTGTACCCACTCCGCTGGTAGATGAGGCGGTGAAGTAAGATCTCTCCTCGTCGTCTTTCCAGAAACTGAGTGTCTCTGTAGAGCCACCGACCGGTTCGGGATCGTTGTTCTCAATCTTGGCGATGTCTTGCTGCGAGAGGTGCGTGATGAGTGTACGGAATTGCTCCTCGCTGAAAGGATAGACCTTGCGCAAAAGCTCATCAGAATAGGATGAAATGACGAGTACTAAACTGTCTGCACAGGCACTGATGCTGTAGCTGCGATGGTACTGTGGCAGTGTAGACGAGTCGGTATATCTATAGCGTGCGTAGTACGTGGCTTCCCATACACCCGCACTGATGGTTTGTTTCTTGGGCTGTGGTTCGGGTCGGCGAATAGGTAGGCGAGAGTTAAGCATGTAGTCGATAGGAGCAGGGAGAAAGGCGCGAAAGACGTCTCCAACATAACCCTTGCTAACGTGCAGCGTGCCGTAGCCTTTCATGGTATACGCATCGAAATAGGAAGTGGTCGCACCCTTGTCCTTATACAATGTGAGGCTTTCGGTGGGAGCGCCTTTTACCATCTCGCCACGAGGTGCATCGTAGGCTTGGAGTTCAAGAGCTTTCAGTTGCTTGATGAACGCTTGGAATCTTTCCTCCGTGATGACATAGCTCTCAGTGTTCACATCATTAAAGCCATTCCACATCACCACCGTAACATGGTCGGGGTAGACCTCTATGGCGTAGTTCTTGATGTGCTCTTTGGGGAGCGTGTTGTTGGTGTACTTATAGATGGCAACCTGCGTGGCTTTCCAGTCTTTTTTTGAAATCTTTTGTTGTGCTGAGCACGAAAGGGCGAAAAGGCCTATGAGCAGCGAGAAAATAGCGTGTTTCATAGTTTGCTGTGTTTTATTAAGTGAGTGCTATAATGCGTATGCTTCTTACCATAGATATGTCTTAGGGCTTAGCCCTGTTGCAGCACATACCTTGCGGTAAATAGTGAATAGCGTTTCAGCTTGTTAAGTGAATGGGGGAGGATTAAAGGCCAAAGCGGCCAAAGGATAGATTAGGGTTTAAAGCAAGTCGTTGGGATTAGTGATGACTCCCGTCACCGCCGCAGCGGCGGCTGTCAGTGGGCTGGCCAAGACGGTGCGAGAGCCTGCACCTTGACGACCCTCAAAGTTGCGGTTGCTGGTGCTCACACAGAGTTTGCCCGCAGGTACTTTGTCGTCGTTCATCGCTAAGCAAGCAGAGCAACCCGGCTGGCGAAGCTCAAAGCCTGCCGCTGTGAGGATGTCGCTAATGCCCTCGGCCTCAATTTGTCGGTAGACGCTCCACGAACCAGGCACGAGCCATGCCGTGATGTGCTGGGCTTTTTGTCGTCCTTTGACAATAGAGGCAAAGGCGCGGAAGTCTTCGATGCGCCCATTGGTGCAGGCTCCAAGGAATACGTAGTCCACGGGCTTGCCCAGCATCTTCTCGCCCTCGTGAAATCCCATGTAGGAGAGGGCTTTCTTGTCGCTCTCAGTGGCACTTGCAGGTATCGTGCCATCAATGGCTATAGCCATGCCAGGGTTTGTGCCGTATGTGACCATCGGCGTGACAGCGTCGGCATGGAAATGTATCTCTTTGTCGAATATGGCATCGGGCTCGCTACGTAGCTCTCGCCATTGTTCTACCATCTTGTCCCACGCCTCACCCTGTGGAACTTCGGGACGACCTTTGAGATAGGCGAAAGTGACCTCGTCGGGAGCGACCATACCGCCACGTGCCCCCATCTCGATAGACAGGTTGCAGAGCGTGAGTCGTCCCTCCATAGAGAGCGCACGTATGGCTTCGCCTGCATACTCGATGAAATAGCCCGTAGCGCCGTTTGTGGTGAGTTGACTCATGAGGTAGAGAGCCAAATCTTTGGCTGTGACACCCCTGCCGAGTACGCCGTCGATGGTGATGCGCATCGTCTTGGGCTTGGTCTGGAGGATGCACTGCGAGGCCATGACCTGTTCCACCTCGGATGTGCCGATGCCAAAGGCTATGGCTCCAACAGCTCCGTGTGTGCTGGTGTGGCTATCGCCGCAAACGATGGTCATGCCAGGCTGGGTGAGCCCGCGCTCAGGGCCTACTACATGCACGATGCCGTTTCGCTCGTCCATCAACCCATAGTGTGTCAGCCCAAATTCTTTCACGTTTTGAGCCAACGTCTCGACTTGTTTTCTGCCTACAGGGTCGCTGATGGGTTGGTCTTGGTGCAGCGTGGGTATGTTGTGGTCGGGCATACATGTGATGCGCGTTGGTCGCAAAGGGCGTATGCCACGTCTGCGTAGTCCGTCGAATGCTTGCGGACTGGTTACTTCGTGACAGTAGAGCCGATCGATATAGAGCTGGTCAGGACCATCGGCCACATGTTGCACTACGTGGGCATCCCATATTTTGTCAAATAATGTGTTCATACAGGTTTATAGGCTTATATCGCGTACAAAAGTACAATAAATCGTGAAATAGCGTTCGTTTTCATCGCATAGCTTTCGTTTTTGCGCCCATCAATGCAGAAATGACATGGCGCAAAGGGACACTTCTGCCCGCTTCGTGAGCTTTGCAAAAGGGACGAGCTGAAAGGGCCGCAAATATTTTGTAAATTGTACTATCCATTGAGATAACACGGTGTTTTAGGGGTGCGCTTCGCGCAGAAATTCTTCAAAATTTTATTCAAAATTAAACAAGAGAAACGGTGCGCTGCCTTAGGCTTGGTATGAATAATTTTGAACATAATTTTGAAAAAAAACTCGCCGTTAGGCGAAAGATATAGTGCGCTTCAAGAGGTGTTTTAGTGGGTGCGCTTCGCGCAGAAATTCTTCAAAATTTCATTCAAAATTATACAAGACAAACGGTGCGCAGCCTTAGGCTTGGTATGAATAATTTTGAACATAATTTTGAAAAATTTCTCGCCGTTAGGCGAAAGATATAGTGCGCTTTAAGAGGTGTTTTAGGGGATGCGCTTCGCGCAGAAATTCTCCAAAATTTTATTCAAAAATTAAACAAGACAAACGGTGCGCTGCTTCGTCTTTGGAATGAAAGATTTTGACGAAAAAAGAGGGAGGAACCTCTTTCGTGTGGTTCCTCCCTCGATAGTTGAAGGTTTAGAAACTGTTGTTTCTGCTTCGTGTGAGATTACTTCACAAGCACCTTGCGACCGTTGATGATATAAACGCCAGCGGGCAGGTTGCGTGTGTCTGAAATCTTCTGACCCTGGAGGGTGTAAACACCTTGACGGCCAGCAGCGGGTTCAACAACGAGTGTGCTGATACCAGTCTGCAAATCTTCGGTGAGCAGAAGCAGTTCGTCGCCAGTAGCTACTGTGGGCAGCTCTTGCAACTGACTCCATACGAAGTAACCGCTGTTGGCAGCAACAACTTGATAGCGAGGAGCAGCTGCGTAGATGAGTTCAGTGCTTTCGGTGTTCATCACGAGAGCCTTGTCGTTGATGGTGTCGGGTTCGAATGTACCAACGAGACCATTTACGGTGAGGGCTTCACGTGTATAAACGATGTCCTCTGCAGTGAATGCGGTGAGGAATGCCTGAACGGTCTGAGTGACAGCGGTGTCGGCTACAATCACAAATGGAGTACCAGCGGGGATGTTGCCTATGATAGCGTTGAGTGCTACGGCTGTGCCGTCTTCTGTTACACCAGCTACGCTGTAAGCGTTGTCAACAGCCATTACCTCGAAGGGCAGTGTGTGGATGCTAACGGGCTTGTCGAGCTTGATGGTGAGAGTACCTTCGTAGTATGCGGGCAAGAATGTCCATGCACTGTTGTCGTTACCCTTACCGCTGTTCCAAACTACGAAACCTGCGCTTGGGTCAGCATTACCGAAGAGTGTGCCTTCTTCGTTAACGATGATGTTCAGACCGATACCAGCTGTGTCGCGAGCTGCACGGAAGTAGAACTCCTTAGGCTCAGCTACCTGTGCGATACCGCCAGAGAGCGTGGTCTGTGTGTTGTCGAGATAGTAACCTGTAGCTACGTTCTTGAAGGTGAAGCTACCGTTATCTGTCTTTTCTACGTACCACAATGCGTTTACATAGTCATTGGGGTTCTCGTTAGCATAGTTCCAAGCTACACCATTGTTAGCACGGTTGCTGGTGGTGCTGGTGGTGCGAGCTACGAGGAAAGCATCCTTAGCAGCACCTGTGGTGAGGCTCTGGATGTTGTAGTAGCCTGTTTCGGGCACAACGAGGTTAGCAGCAAAGATAACAGCTGCGTTCTCGAGTTCGTTCATAGCCTCATTGTAAGCAGAGAAAGTCAGGACACCGTCTGCTACGTCTTGAGCCTCGTCAACTACGGTCTGATAGAATGCTGTTGCACCAGCATTGTAGTTACCGATTTCAGTACCCTCAATAGCGGTAGCAATGTAGCTCTGAGCTTCTTCGATAGCAGCAAGGAGCTTGCTCTTGTCGGGATAGATAGCCATGAAGGCTTCGTAAGCAGCTTTCAAGCGATCGATGGTCTCTTGTGTAGCAGCTTCTTCGCGCAGTTCAGCAGCAGCGGCAGCGAGGCTTCCCTCGAGCTCAGCCTTGGCAGCGTCGTCCATGTGAGCGTATACGCAGTCGGGGTCATATTCGCCTTCGTAGGCGCGCAGTGAACCGAGGTTCCAGTAGCTGAAGCCATCGCCGTTGGTGCGAGCTGCACCATTAACTACGCTCTGTACGGTCTGGTCTACACTGATACGAACATACTGATAAGCAGCGGGGAGCTCCAATACGCTCACACCTGCACCCATCACGACGGGATCAGAGGTGCGACGACCAGAGTTGGTTACATCATTGCCTTCAGCGTCCTTGAGGCTATACTGATAGGTCAAGGTGAACTGACCGAGGTTCTCCCAAAGTTCGGAAGAAACGGTGTCGCCAGGAACGAAGTCACCATCCTCTTCAGAACCTGTAGAAGGTGTGGAGAGCAATGTGGCATCGTTTGTACCGTAAACGGTTACAACGTAAGGAATGTCGTTAGAACCTGCATTGCTACGAACACCATACTTCAGCACGAGTGTTTCCACTTCTTGACCGAGGTCAATCTGCAAGAAGTGAGCCTCGTCAGCAGGATTGCTGGCGTGCCAAGAGGTGTGGAAGAATGTGGTGTAGTCGGTGTCGAGAAGACCTTCGTAGCTACCCTCAGCTGGGTCTTGAGCATTACTGTAGAGCTGGCTGGCATCGATGATGAGACCATCGCCCTCTACGAACTGTCCGTCGTCTGTACCGTCAAAGATGAAGGTACGACCAGCCTCGCGAGCTTCAGCTGCCAAAGCGAAGTAGCGGGTCAGCGTGTCGTTGAGTGCACGCTGAGCGGCTTGGTCGCGAAGCTCTTGGCTCTTTTCGTCGAGCAGAGAGAGCGTCTCGTCGTCAATAGCAACAACTGTCCAGGCGCTGGCATCAGAAGTAGGCAACCAGTTTACGACAGCCTGACCGCTGGTAGCAGCGTGGAGAGAAGTGTACTGAGAGGTGACACCACTGTTGTCGAAGGTAACAAAACCAGTGACAGCGTCGCTGGTGCCTACGGTGAACTTAGCAGCGTCTTCAACGCTTGCTACGAAACCGTAAGCCGTGCTGGCAGAAGTTACATTGCTCAAGTACTGGCCAAAGGCAAAGTTCTTGAAAGTGTAGAGCGTCTTACCGCCCTCGTCTGTACCAGCTTCTTCGATTTGCCAAATATAAGCAGGATTAGCGTCTTCGCCGAAGATGGTGGCATCGAACTCGGTGCCCCAAAGCATGTTGTCGCCATCGCTGTAGGCAGCGTCAACGTCGGTGAGGTCAGATGCGTCATCGAGGTAAGAGCTACCAGTGCCTATGCGAGCATTTACCAAGTAGTATGTACCAGCGTCGAAGGGTACGGGAATGCGTGCAGCAAGCAGTGTCTCGTATGCATTCTGCAACTTCTCGATAGCAGCTTCAACCTCTTCCAAAGTAGCGCCGTCGGCATTCTCGTTGAGGTCTTGAGCCTCGAGGAAAGCCTCTTCGCAGAGGTAAACGAGTTCTTCGGGATAGCCACCAGGAACATCCATAGCGTAGGTCTCAGCGTCAAAGTCAATCTGAGCGATGATCTGACCCAAGCGGATGAGCGCATAGTCTAAGTCAGACATGGTGAGCGTGGCCTTGAAGCCAGGAATCCAACCCGTCTGCTGTCCACCGTTACCAGCCATGAGGCTTGCAGCGTATGTGCCAGCACCAGTGAGCAAGCTCACGCGGTTGGAACATACGGTGTACATGTCCTCATCGTTGGGCTCGTTGGAAGAGATAAATACCATGAAGTACACGGTACCACCATCGAGCTCAATCTCTTCTTCGAGGTTGTAGGTGTAGTATTCCTGTGCTACAGCCTCAACAGCATTGCTGGAAACTGCAAGAACAGAAGAACCAGGGAGTATGGCACCCGTACCATTAGTACCTAAGCCCGAAACATCGGGAGCTTCAGTACAGATGGCTGTGTAGCAACGGTTTGCGCCATAACCTGTTTCTTGCGCATACTGGAATGCGCTCATCTTGTAGCTCTTGTCAGGCGTACCAGGGGTTTCAAATCCCACCCAGTATACACTGGCTACGTTGTTGCGCACCCAGCCTGGCCAAGCTTCGTACTCCACGGTGTTTTCACCGCTTTGTGCGAATGCTGCTGTCGTGCCTGTGAGGACAAATAACAGCAGCATGAGTAAAGAAGTAATCTTTCTCATAGAAACTTTTGTGTTGGTTAATAAAAAATAGAATTGAATACTTGTTGCGTTTCTTCTCTTTGACCGCAAATATAAGTCATAAATGTGAATTACAAAACTTTGTCTTATGTTTTGTTCGTTTTCGTGCGAATTATTCTCAGGTTTTTATCATTCTTCTCCGTCTTCGCCGAGATTATAGAAAATGTGGAATATTTGTTTTTGTCTTATTTACATGCTAAAAAGTATAAAGCCTACTGATGCACGAGCTTTCGTATGCCTGTTTTTGTGGTGCTGAATCCCATAAGCATGTTCATCAAACCAAGTCCTCGCATACCATATATTATATATAAGGAATAGACCACTTACAGAAGGCTTGTTTCTCATCCTCACAGCTGAAGCTACAGAGCCGAGCATCCCCGCAGCGAGCATACTGCAAGTAGAGGAGATAGATAGGTGGGTGCGATACGGAACGACGTGCGTGGAAACGCAGAAAAACAACGTTCAGTGGCCTTAGACGCTAATTTTTATGTACTTTTGCACGCATAGCAATTGGCGCTATGTGTGCGAAAGTAGTTTGTTTTGAGGCAGACTTTTGTTCGTTAAGGCATGGACATCATACAATCTTGATTGTCTCGACTGCTTAGTGCAAAAGTCTATCTGATGAAAAGTATATGAAAGTAAGAATAGGAGAAACCTTGTGGGAGGTAACCTTGGCCAACAACGCGACAGCGCAAGCCTTCGCCGAGCGATTGCCTTTCGCCTTGACCATGCAGGAACTCAATGGTAATGAGAAATATGCCTATGTTTCGAGTCCTTTGCCCGAGGATGCTTCCTGCCCCGACTTCATACACGCTGGCGACTTGATGCTTTTCCAAAACAATTGCATCGTACTCTTCTATGCGTCCTTTCATACCACGTATCCCTACACGCGTATAGGACATCTCGAACAGCCCGAAAGCCTTGCCGAATGCTTAGCTTCGCGGGGAGATGTCAGTGTGGCGTTCTTCGCGTAAGGTTTGTCGCAGTGCGGCGCACCCAGTAGAGTAGGGCGCTATCTGCTTTTAGCACAACTCAAGAAACGTTCAAGTTGATATTTATTTGAATTATAAGAAACGCAATGGAATATATACCTACCGCCATCAACGGCGTTTTTATCTGCAATCCTAAAGTCTTTTCAGACGATCGTGGCTATTTCATGGAAACATGGCGTGAGGCTGATTTCAATGCCGCAGCGGGCTACGATGTTCACTTCGTGCAGGACAACGAGTCAAAGTCGCATCGTGGTGTCCTTCGTGGCTTGCACTATCAGCGAGGAGCGTGCAGCCAGGCCAAACTCGTTCGCGTCTTGCAGGGCTGCGTCGTGGATGTCGCCGTTGATCTGAGAAAGTCATCCTCCACCTTTGGACAGTATGTCATGGTAGAGCTTTCGGCAGAGAACAAACGACAGTTGTTTATTCCCAGAGGCTTTGCCCATGGCTTTCAGGTGCTGAGCGACGAAGCCGTCTTTACCTATAAGGTGGACAACCGCTATGCGCCCGAGGCAGAATGCAGCATTCGCTATGATGACCAGACCATAGGTATCGATTGGCCCTTGCAGCACGACTTAGAGCTTTCAGAGAAAGACCTCAAACATGCCGTTTCGTTTGACGAAGCTGAGAAATTTGACTAAATTCATTCGTGTAGTTCACAACGTATTATGCAACATATACGCAACTTCTGCATTATCGCTCATATAGACCACGGCAAGAGTACATTGGCCGACCGCTTGTTGGAGCGCACAGGCACTATTCAAGTCACAGAGGGGCAAATGCTTGACGATATGGATCTGGAGAAAGAGCGTGGCATCACCATCAAGAGCCATGCCATACAGATGCGCTATCCTCGCGGTGGCGAAACGTTTACGCTCAACCTCATCGACACCCCGGGACACGTGGATTTTAGTTATGAAGTGTCGCGTTCCATCGCTGCCTGTGAGGGTTGCCTGCTCGTCGTGGATGCCACCCAAGGTGTTCAGGCTCAAACCATCTCAAATCTGTACATGGCCATAGAGCACGACTTGGAAATCATACCCGTGCTGAACAAGTGTGATATGATCAACGCTATGCCCGAAGAGGTGGAGGACGAAATCATAGAACTCTTGGGCTGCAAGCGCGAGGAAATCCTGCGTTGTTCGGCAAAGACGGGCGAGGGCGTAGATGCCATCCTTGATGCGATAGTAGACAAAATCCCTGCGCCCAAGGGCGACCCCGAAGCCCCGCTTCAAGCCCTCATCTTCGACAGCGTGTTTAACCCATTTCGAGGCATCATAGCCTATTTCAAGATAGAGAATGGCAGTATACGCGGCGGCGAAGATGTACTCTTTGTCAATACGGGTAAACAGTACAAAGCCGATGAGGTGGGTGTGCTCAAGATGGATCTCAGTCCGCGCCAATCCCTGGGCTGTGGCGACGTGGGTTACATCGTCAGCGGTATCAAGACAGCCACAGAGGTCAAGGTGGGCGATACCATCACTTCGGCTGCAAATCCCTGCGCGCAGGCCATCGAAGGGTTTGAAGAAGTCAAACCTATGGTCTTCGCAGGTGTATATCCCATCGAGACCGAAGATTTTGAGCAGTTGCGTGCCAGTCTTGAGAAACTCCAGCTCAACGATGCCTCCCTCACTTTCCAGCCCGAGAGCAGTGTGGCTTTGGGATTTGGCTTCCGCTGTGGCTTCCTTGGTTTGCTCCACATGGAGATCATTCAGGAACGCCTCGATCGCGAGTTCAATATGAACGTCATCACCACTGTCCCCAACGTTTCCTATCACGTCTTCGATAAGCACAACGAGATGCACGAGGTGCACAATCCTGCTGGTATGCCCGACCCCGTAGAGATTGAACACATCGAAGAACCTTATATCCGTGCCTCTGTCATCACGCGCACCGACTATATTGGAGCCATCATGAAACTCTGTCTCTCCAAGCGTGGTGAACTCATCAAGCAGGAATACGTCAGTGGTGATCGCGTGGAGCTACACTACGATATGCCGCTGGCCGAAATCGTCATAGACTTCTACGACAAACTCAAGAGCATCTCGAAGGGCTATGCTTCCTTTGACTACCACGCCATCGGTATGCGCCCCTCGCGCTTAGTGAAACTGGACATCTTGCTCAACGGCGAGCCAGTCGATGCGCTGAGTACGCTCACGCACGTAGACAATAGTGTCACCTTCGGACGTCGCATGTGCGAACGCCTCAAGGAACTTTTGCCGCGCCAGCAGTTCGACATCGCTATACAGGCTGCCATCGGTGCTAAGATTATCGCGCGCGAAACCGTCAAGCAAGTTCGCAAAGACGTTACGGCCAAGTGCTATGGAGGTGATGTGAGTCGTAAACGCAAACTGCTCGAAAAACAGAAGCGCGGCAAGAAGCGTATGAAGGAGATAGGCAATGTGCAAGTACCTCAGAAAGCCTTCCTCGCGGTGCTGAAACTCGACTAAGCACCAACCTTTTAGTTCCTCCCTTCAAAACCCACAAAACTTATGCAAGTAGCCATCGTGAAATATGGTGCAGGCAACGTATACTCTGTGGTACATGCGCTGCGCAGATGTGGTGTAGAACCTCTACTCACTGACGACAATGAACGCATACGACAAGCCGACCGTGTCATTTTTCCAGGACAAGGCGAGGCCGCCACAACCATGCAGAGCGTGTTCGGCCAAGGATTAGACCAACTCATCCCACAGCTCCGACAGCCCGTCTTGGGTATCTGTATCGGACAACAACTGATGTGTTCGTTTAGTCAAGAAAGTGGTGGAACGCCCTGCATAGGCATTTTTCCCGAGACGCAAGTATTGCGCTTTGAACCTCAGAGCCAAGAAGACAAAATACCACACATGGGGTGGAACACCATCAAGTCGCGTGTTGTCTCTCCCGTAGAACAGCCATCGCAGGCTGACGTATCAGTTCCCGCTGCGGGCTCTCCTCTTCTCAAAGGCCTTGATGGTGCATACTTCTACTTCGTGCATAGCTACTATGTACCCGTCAACCGCTTCACTATAGCAACGTGCGAATACTGTGGCACACCATTTAGTGCCGCCATGCAGCATCGCAACTTCTATGCTACACAGTTCCATCCCGAAAAGAGTGGTGAAGCGGGCGAACGACTTTTGCACAACTTCCTGTCTCTTGCATAGGCCATACGTCAGTTTGCACAAGGTAGCCTACACTTGATAGCGCAGAAATCGCAAGTTTTTGCAGAAATCGTTTGTCGCATCTAAGTTTTTCGCCTACTTTTGCACCGCAAAACAGGAGAGATGCTCGAGTGGCTGAAGAGGCACGCCTGGAAAGCGTGTAAACGTCAAAAGCGTTTCCGGGGTTCGAATCCCCGTCTCTCCGCTGATTAGATTTAGAATGAAAGACACCGTTGAGTGTCTTTTTTTTATGTGCGCATAGTCCCAATCTAAGGTCTGCCGCCCCCCCGGGGCTTGTATTATGAGTGGGTGCAATTTACAGGGGTTGCGCTCCTTTGATCGCTTAACCCCTGCCTAAAGTCTGCCGCCCATTCGGGGCTTGCGTTAACCCATGACGGCATACGATGGGAAAAACAAAAGCACTGCTATTCGTCTGCACCCTAATGCGGAGCGTAAGCCCCAAAGGGGCGGCAGAACAAAGCACGCAAACTACCGCCGCAAACTGAAAAAATATTGCTATATGCCAAAAGTTATTATGACTATTTGGGCGCAAGAACCAAGCGGAAGCCCAAGAAGACACGGCGGTCGGTGGGCGTGCTGTAGAAGCGATATGATACGCGGCAGCTACTCCCATAGTTACCCCTACTTCCTCCACGTCTCACGCGCTTCTGATCAGACGATGCACCTGTTGGATTAGTCGAAGGAGAGGAAGCATAGTAACTCTCGTTATACCTATCACTACACCATTCCCAGACATTTCCACTCATATCGTACAAACCTAATTCGTTTGGTTTTTTAAGCCCAACATCGTGGGTTTGACCTCCGCTATTGTTTTCGTACCATGCCACTTCATCTACATTGTCAGAGCCACTATATTTGTAGTCATGACTCTTTTGACCTTCGCGGGCGGCATACTCCCATTCCGCTTCGGTAGGCAAACGGAAATACATATTCGAGGGCACACCAAAATCCCCCTTACGTGCGTTCAATTTTTCAATAAATGTTTGACAATCATCCCAAGACACACATTCTACAGGTCGATTGTTTCCTTTGTTCACGGATGGATTGTCTCCCATAATTTCTTCATATTGCGCTTGGGTGACTTCGTATGCTCCTATATAGAAGCTGCTAAGCGTCACTTGATGTACAGGTTTTTCATCATAATTCGCGTCACTTCCTTGACCTGGCGTAGCACCCATATCGAAAGTGCCGCCCTCTACTTTTTGAAAAACGAATTTGGGCATCTCACTTGTGCTGAAATCGTAGTAAATCTTCTCGAATAAGGCAGACGAAGCCTCTGAGGTTTCCTCATCTTCTATCAATGAATACTTTTGGTTACTCACACAGTATTTCACTCCAAAGCCCAAAGCAAGGAGCAGCCCTACGATAAGTATTAGTCTGCCTAAGCAGCAACCATCTTGCTTATCATTATTTTCCGCCTGTGGCTGTGTCTCTTTGCCCGACGCATTGCCCGCCGACGCATTGCTCGAAGCAGCGGCTTGTTTCGCAGGTTTCATCACGGGCGAAGTCTTGTCAACCATATAATTTGGTGTGGTGGCTGACATTACGGGTCTTGACGTTCTCGAAGCACCTGAGGGCGGTGGCGGCAGATTGATACCGCCTTTTTTCTTGGCTTTCTTGGGCTCAGAGGACTTCCGTACTTCTTGTGACTTCCGCTGTTCTTGTGTTTTTCGAGGCTCTTGCGGCTTCGGTGTTAATGGCTCTTTCGGTGCTTGTGGGTCGGTACTGATGTCCTCCACGATGTGCTTCATCCACGCGCCAGCGTGTCCCAGCGGTAGGGTGACGATAGAGTCGTCGTCGGCTTCGCGGTCGTCTAAATAGTTGAGCACGGTCTGTGCGTTGGCTGGACGATCTACTATGCGAAAAGCCATCAAGCGGTTGATAAGCGTCACGGTGCGCGCACTCACCGATGGGGGCAGCGGTGCTTTCAGCGCAAAGGCACTGCTGGGCTTGTCGAACTGTGAGATTTCCGAACACTCGGGCGGTCTGACTCCCGTGAGCATGTGGTAGAGCGTAGCTCCTACGGCATAGAGGTCGGTGCGTGGCTCGAGCAGGTGGAGGCTTTGGGAGTTTTGCTCAATGGGTGCATAGCCTTTGGTGTGGGAGAGAATCGTGCTGTGATTGACATCGTTGGGGTCGGTGACGATAATCTTGGAAGCACCGAAGTCTATCAGCACGATGTGGTCGTGTCCATCGAACATCAGGTTGCTGGGCTTGATGTCAAGGTGGAGCAGGTGGTGCTGTTGGTGTACATAGCTGAGGGCATCGAGCAACTGACGGATGAGCTTGAGGGCAAAGTCCTCGCTCAGCGCACCGTGGTTGCGTATGAAGGACGACAGCGGTTCGCCCTCCACGTAGTCCATGATGTAGTACGACGTACCGTTTTCGTCTTCGATGAAGTCGCTCACGCGCACGATGTTGGGGTGGCGCAGTTTGTACATGCGTCGTGCTTCGCGTATGAATCCTTTGCGCAGTTTGCTATTCACCTCAAAGTCGTTCGAGTTGTTGACAGCTACACGCATCGTGGAGGTGTTGCGCACATTGACGTTTTGCTGAAAGAACTCTTTGATGACCACGTAGTCGCTTTCTTGCGATGTTTCGTCCACCATCTTGGTGTCGATGGCCTTGTAGGTGAAACCAAACCCACCGCGAGATATGGGCGCAACGATGCGGTATCGGCGTGCTAAATAGGTGCCGACGGGCAGAAAAGAAT
>JAFVCB010000018.1 GCA_017479555.1 Bacteroidaceae bacterium
ATTCAGCGCGGTGAGTGCTGCACCAACGAAGTCGTCGCTACCCGGGCAGTCTATGATGTTGAGTTTCTTACCTCCACGTTCTACGTGAAATACGGTGCTGAAAACGGAGTAGCCGTAGTCTTGCTCCACGGGGAAGTAGTCGCTCACGGTGTTTTTCTGTGTGATACGTCCGCGGCGTTTAATCTGTCCGCTCTCGTAGATTAGGGCTTCGGTGAGGGTGGTTTTGCCTGCACCGTCATTGCCAAGTAGGGCAATGTTCTTGATGTCGTGTGACTGATAAACCTTCATGGTATTAAGTGGTTGTTGATTTGTATTCGATTGGTGGGGGAATATGGGCTTTTTGCTATGTGTTCCTACCAAACAGGGCGCAATTTAGCACATATTTTTTTCTCTACAAAGTGCTATGCCCTGTTTGTTTGCAAATTCGTTCATTCTCTGCAGAAAAAAGTGGGGTGCGCACTTGTGTTGACAAGTTTTATCTGCTACGATGCTGCGCTTGGTATTGCCCCATGTCGTACCAAGCACTTAGCTATGTGCCGCTTAGTACTTACCGATAGAACCCCAGTACTTACGTATGTGGATGAGTAGAAAACAATAGCGGGCAACTCTTGTATGAAGAATTGCCCGCTATCGTTGGGGGAGAGTATAATGTGTGGAGGGCTTATAGCCCCGAGTGTGCGGCTTTACTTGCGTGCCATCACGATGCCGTTGACGCTCTCGCTACGACGATATACGAAGTGGTCGGCTTGCATCTTGCGTCCAGGGATGTCGAAGAGCAGGGTGGGGTCAATGCACTCGCCGAGCAAACGGGTCTCGAAGTGAAGGTGTGCGCCGAAGCTGTGGCCTGTGTTACCTACGAGTCCGATGGGGTCGCCAGCCTTGACCTCTTGGTCTTGTTTGCAGAGTTGACGAGTCATGTGTCCGTAGATAGTCTCCAAACCGTTGGGGTGGCGGAGTACTACGAAGTTGCCATATCCGTTGGCTTCGTAGCGTACAACACGTACTTTACCGTCCCAAGCTGCGTAGATTGTGTCGCCTTGTGCGGCGTTGATGTCTAAGCCTTTGTGCATGCGGCGGAAGCGTGGGCGATAGCCGAAGTTGCTGCTGATGCGGTTGCTGGCTACTGGCATGTGGAAACCGCTGAGGTCGATATCGAAGCTGTCGGGCTTCTCTGTATTAGAATAGCAGTGCGCACGGGTGGTGTTCCAAGAGTCGTAGAGTGCATAGCCGTCGGCCTTAGGTGCTACCTCGGGGGTGCTGAGTACTTGCTCAAGTAGGGTAAGCTCTACGCTGCGAAGTGGCTGGTCGGCGGGAGCCTCGAGTACAGGAGCGTCCTGTGCGTTTGCTGTGAATGCGAATAGGGAAAGCAGCGAGAAGGCTGCGCTTTTGATTATATTGCTATTAAATGTCATACTACTTTTCTTTTTCAAAAACCGTTGCAAAAGTAGGTCTTGCGCTTTGATTGACCAAATATTAGCTACATCCTTTAACAAAGTCGCGAGTTTGTTAAGACTTATTAAGATTTTGCAGCGGTATTTTGCCAGTTTAGTTTAGCGTATGGTGATTTTTTTGCTACTATTTCCGCTTTTGAGGATATAAATACCTGCGGGCAATGCGGTTTGGGCATCTACACGGCGACCTTGGAGGTCGTAAAGGCGTACGGGTTGTTCGTCGGAGGTAGCTATCGCAGAGATGCCAGTCAGCAAGCCGTTGTCGAAATATAGGAACTGCGGTGTGTTGGCATCGTCGTCGCTGACGAAGTAGGCTTTGAAGCCGCTCACGCCACGATCGGTGTCGTTGAGTAGGCGGAAGAGTGCCGTTGTGCCTTCGTCGTTAAGGGCGAAGATATAGGCTTTATCAGTTGCGGGTACGAGCGTGCCGCCTAAGGTGGTGGCTTGGAGCAGGTTGTCGCTAATCGTTTCGCCAGCTTCGTTGCTAAGCGTGATGCTGATTTGGCCGCCACCTTCTTTGTAGAGCATCACGGGTACTCCAGCTGCGATTTGTGGGAGGGTACACTCGCTTAGCGATAGCAGGTTATCGTGTAGCCTATTAACGTAGTAAACGGTGGCATCGTTGGGAGCGTTGAAGGCAACGGGCAGATTGAGCGTAGCAAACTGGCTGGCAGGTTGGATGGTGATGGGCAACTGGTTCACTTCTTGGAGTACAAACTCACAAGTCGCATCGTCACCCGTGGTGTGAACCGTCAGCGCATCGTCGCCAGCCTGCATGTAGCCCGTTGCGGTCTTAATGCTGTATGTGCCAGCAGTGGCATCGACCGTCTTGGCACTTACCGCAAAAGTAGCTACTTCTCCCGTTTGTCCTATCTCTTCGACGGTGTATGCCGTACCTTGTTCCTTGATGAACTGTCCGTTCTGGAAACTTACCAATTGGTTGTCGGCGGTGACATAGTAGATGCCCGCTTCAGAGGCATCGCTCACCAGCGGTGTACCCGTGCTGGTGGGTGTACCCACATAGCGATTGGTGGCAGGGTTGTGCAGGGTAACAAAAGTGCCTGTGGGTTGCGGCAGGTCGAGATATTGCAGCGTGATGGTTTGGTCTGCAAGCTGAGCTATATTATATATAGGAGTATTGATGGCACTGCCTGTGGATGTGGGGAACGACGCAATTGTCGTGGAAGCTGTGGTGCCGGGGAAGAGGTCGCCTGCAAATGCTGCATAGGCATCGGCAGCAGAGAGCCCGTTGTTTCGCAGTGTGGTGTATACCTGGTTTTGCCCATCGGCAGGGAATACTTGGAAACGAGGGTGCGAGGCCGTGCGGTTGAGAGAGTTACCCGACCATGCGGAGGCGAGGTAGTCAATATGATAGATGAGCAGTCCAGTGCCTAACACCTCGGGATACCAAGTGCCTGCTTGTCTGTTTTCGAGGATGAAGTATTCGTTAGCACTGGCGGGATTAACGATGCGATAGGCCTGCTTATCGCGGTGTTCATCGCTACCAAGGGGGTAGATTTGCAGCGTCTCTTGAAGATCCTCTAAGTCGTTGATTTGTAGCCAACCCATATAGTTGCGCTCGTAGGCACTGTAACCTATGGGACGATAGCCATTGAGATAGTACTGGCCATAGTCCATGACACTCCAGTAGTCTACGACCCCTGCTCCGCTACTGGTGTTGTAGAAGTCGGGCAGTCCGAGAGCGTGTCCAAACTCATGGCAGAAAACACCCATGCCCTCAAATGTGGTATTCGTTACGTTGTACACATAATTGTTTCCCTCCTTGGTGCGCGAGTAGCTCTGCATGATTTCATCACCCACGAAGAAACTGGAAAATGTAGGGCCACCGAGCGACGAGGTATAGGACAGCGTACTGAATTGCGCCCAAATATAGTCCTCGGCACCATCCTCAAAGGCGTTGTGTTCGCCAGGGCCAGCAAAGAGAATGGTGACCAGAGGCACACGTCCGTTGACCAACATAGAACTGTAGTCTACACCTTGACTCACGCTGAGGTCGATGGCTTCCTTGATGAGTGCAGAGAGGTTTACATCGCGCTTCGACGAGGAGTTGCTGCCATAGTGAGCGTAGTTGTTGGCCACTTTCACTTTGGCCACAACAGTGAACGTTGGCTGGAAGAGGTTGGCACTCTGCGCCAAAAAGTAGTCGCGCACACTGCCCGCGGTGTTTGCTTCGTCGTGGTAGCCCTCTTCGTTGAGGTAGCGCGACACTTTTTCAATGGTGCTGTAGCTCTGGAACTCCCTGTCGGGGAATTCCACCATAATAACGGGGATATTGATAGCACCGATACTCGAAACCACACCATTGGCAGGCTTACCGTATTCGCCCAATCCGTAGGTGGTGCGCGCAGAGGCTTTCAGCGGCGAGCGGTGAGTAGTAGCTGAAGCAGCCGTATAGGCCTGCTGACGCGTGATGGCTTGTGAGGCTACGTAGTCCCTCTCGGAAGCGTCGCGCTCGGAGGGGTTATGCGCCAATTGCGCAGAAGCGGTGAGGCCTTTACTACTGCTTAGTGCATAATAGTAGCCCCCATCTTCTTCGCGTAGCACGGCATAGCCGTCCTCGGTGGAGTAGAAGACCGTTTGCGCGTTGCCTTCGTTATAGAGATTGACGGTAGAACCAGCTATCTGCTTAGCCGTACGTGGCAGACGCTCAAAGCCTTGCGCCTGTGCTGAGAGGATGATTCCGATGAATAGGAGAGAGAGTATCAGTCGTTTCATGAAAGAAATGAAGAAATGATTACAGGAATAATGATAGATAAGAAAGGCAATTCTGGCATGAAGCTACATGCCTCGTCTGTCGAAT
>JAFVCB010000003.1 GCA_017479555.1 Bacteroidaceae bacterium
CGAAATGCTCTATCTGTTGCTCACCCTTCCTGTACTGGTGGGTGCGCGCCTGATGCTGGCTTGGCAACTCCGTCGTCGGCTTGCGCAGTTTGGTACACCACGACTGGTGCGCAGTTTGGTGTCGGACTTCTCGCGCGTGCGACCTTGGGTGAAGTTCACGTGTATGATTGGCGCGTTGGCACTGCTCATCGTGATGCTGGCTCGTCCGCAATTCGGAGTGGCAGAGGTCGACGAAACCCGCGTAAATATAGAGATGGTTATCGCCGTAGATGTGTCGAACTCCATGTTGGCACAAGATATAGAACCCTCGCGATTAGAACGGGCGCGCATGTTTGCTGCTTCGCTCATAGATGCTCAGCGAGGTGACAAGATAGCTATTGCCGTGTTTGCAGGCGAAGCATGGCCGCAGATACCACTCACTTCCGACAGGTCAGCTGCCAAAATGTTCTTGCGACAACTCACTACCCAAAGTGTTTCGCTGCAAGGCACAGAGCTATCTAAGGCCGTGAAACTCGGAGGCTCTATGTTCTCAAAAGAGGAGACAGGCAAAGCACTCGTCATCATCACCGACGGCGAAAACCACGGAGAAGATGCCGTACAGGCCGCCCGCGAAGCGGCAGCGCATGGGGTGACAGTCTATGTGCTCGGTATAGGCTCAACACAGGGAGCAGAAATACCCGTTGCAGGTGGTATGTTACGCGACAAGGAAGGGCAAGTTGTCGTTACGAAACTCGATGAGGAAGGATGTAAACGCGTCGCCACAGCAGGTGGAGGAAAATACTTCCATATAGACCAAGGTGACTATGCAGCCAGTGCATTGCGTCAAGAATTGTCACAACTTCGTCGCACCGCCACACATACTACATACGTGGCTTACAACGAGCAGTTCACCGCATTTGCCGTTTTGGCCTTGCTACTTCTTGTCATAGAATTCTTTATACTCGAAACCCAAAATCCCGTCTACCGCAGATGGAGCAAACGGCTCTTTCAGCGTAAGTAGGGGATAAACAATATGTCTGTTCGTATGCCACGTTTCATATTACTCATTCTTTCCTTCATCATCACACTTCCGCTTGTGGCACAAAGCCCAGCGTGGAGCGCGATGCAACGAGGCAATGAAGCCTATCGTCAAGGGCATTATGCAGAGGCCGAAAAGTGTTTCTTGCAACTTCTGCAACAGCAACCCGACTATGCTGCGGCACACTATAACCTCGGACTGGCCTATATGGGTCAGCAACAGACAGAAGCTGCCCTAAAATCCTTTGAGGAAGCCATACAACATGCTACCGAAGAAGATCTTGCAGCGCGCGCATGGCATAATATTGGTGTGATACGACAAGGGCAAGCGTTGACAGATGCGGCCAACCACACGAGCTACATCAGACAAGCCGCAGAGGCCTACAAAGAGAGTCTGCGCTTACATCCATCCGACGACGAGACACGCTACAACCTCGCTCTCTGCCAGGAGCAGCTGCGTCAAGAGCAATCGCAGCAGCAACAAGACCAACAAGACCAACAGGACTCGTCATCATCTCAACCACAAGATCAGCCACAAGAGTCGCAAGACCCTACACAACAATTGATGAACTTGGCACAACGCGCAGAGGACGACACCCGTCAAAAAATCCAAGATGCACGTGCCCAACAACGGAATTTAGACAAGAATTGGTAATTTTGCCGTGCCAATCGTGAACCTACTCTCTTTCACAACGTGAAACGCATATTCACCCTACTAACCATACTCACGCTTTCGCTTAGGCTCGTAGCACAAGAGGGACTCACAGAGGATCAACTCTATTTCACCGTGACCCCCTCCAAGACGCACGTCTACGAACAAGAGGCCGTGTTGCTGACATATACCTTTCACGTGTATGGCAGTATGGGACTCAGTGTGGGGATGAACTCCAAGCCCGACTTTGAGGGTTTGGTATCACAAGAGATAGCGCTTCCCCAAAACAAAACCATTTATACCGAGAATGTACGAGGTCGGTTGCAACGTGCGGGCGTTGTGAAACAGAGTTTGGTGTTTCCTCAACGTGCGGGGCGGATAGTCATTCCTGGCCTGACGTTCAATTGTGAAGTTCATGTGGGTGAGGGCGCACTCGGCGCGAAGATGAATGTCAAGCGTCGTGTCCCCGATGTCGTTCTACAAGTAGAGGCTCTACCTACTCCCGTGCCACGTAGCTTTCATGGTGCTGTGGGACAATTCGATGCAAATGCGGCCTTGAGCCATACTACCTGTAAGACAGGCGATGCAGTCACGCGTCTGCTTACCATCAAAGGACAAGGAAATCTGCGACTCATTACACCTCCACAACTCTTTCTGCCCGAGGGAGTTGACCAATTCGACCCTACGGTAGACGATGGTGTGAAAGTCACGACACAAGGCATGCAAGGAACGGTTACGTTCAATTACTCTTTTATGCCTCGAAACGTAGGGGAAATCGTTCTGCCAGCTGATACCTTTACTTATTTCGACCCACAGCTTCGAGCTTATCGTGATATTCTGCTTGCTCCCCAGACTATTCATGTGGCAAAGGGAACGCGTTCAGACGCAGACGTTCAACAGGAAGCCGAACTGCGGCGTTCCGATATTCGTCCAGACCATACAGAAGACGTGGCATCTTGGCCATTGGGGTGGGGCATAGGATTATGGCTCTTAGGCATCTGCGCAGTGGTGGGTTGTACGTTCTTTGCTCACCATCGACTACTTCGACGTGCGGCGCGTCGCGAAGAACAACGCGGTGTCAAAGGAGCTATGTTGCGTGCGCAGAAAGGCTTGGAGGATGCGCGCCGACTATTGCGCGGAAACGATACACCCAGCGCGCTCGCGCAACTTGATGCGACCTTGATGCATTATGTCTCAGAGCGTCTCATTGACCAAACGTCCACATCGCGTACCGAAATGGTGCATCTGCTTATTGCGCAAGGCTTTGAGGAACAGCTTGTAAACCAATGGCAGGCACTGTTGAAAGAGATTGATGCTCTACGGTTTGGATTGACACAGACCAGTACAGAAGAATGTGCTTCGTTAATAGAACGTGCCGCTACCATCTTAAGTCAATTAGAGCAACAAGCATGAAACGCCTATACCTTATAATATATATATGGAGTGTGGCTCTCCAGGTCGTGTTAGGGCAGCCACGCGATGCGGTAGCACTTCCTGCTGATACTTCTGCCACGGGATGGTACAACATAGGCAATGCCTGTTATCGCAACCGCGAGATAGCAAAAGCCATTCTGTGCTATGAGCGCTCCCTGCGTTTAGTGCCATCCAACGAGGACGCGGCCTATAACTTAGCGCGATGTCGAACGATGATAGCCGATCGCTTTGGTACACCACAAGAGATGTTTTTTGTGTCGTGGATCAAACAACTGATATACGGCTACAGCACATCTGCTTGGCTTTTCTGTTCTCTGGTTTTCATAGCGCTGCTTGGTGTGGCTTGGTTGTGTTTCCGCCATGCTCACGGCGTGCGATGGCGTCAGATAGCTTTTTACGTTGCCATATTATGGGGGATGCTATCCCTCTTCTCGCTATTGTCTGCAGGACTGGCTTATCATCGCATGCAGACCGAGCGCAGAGCCGTGGTGATGCGCAGCACCCCAGCGCGATTGAGCAGCACACGTTCTGCAGCAATTGATAGAGAGTTGCATAGTGGCACCACACTCCTGCTCACAGGAGTAGTATCGCCAGATAGTTTGGCAGCCTGTCTCTTGCCTGATGGAACAGAGGCGTGGATTGAACCTCTCGACTGTGAAGAGGTGAAAGTCCCGTAGGCATGAACTATGTCCCAGATTTGCTCACCCACATGCACTCTTCACCAATTATTACTTATCAACGTTATCTTTACGAATGAAACAAGACATAAGATATTTACAACTTCTTTCCAGTAAGTTTCCCGACATAGCCAGTGTAGCCACAGAGATTATCAATCTTGAAGCTATTCTCAACCTGCCCAAACCCACAGAGCATTTCATGGCCGACCTCCATGGTGAGAATGCCGCTTTTCAACACGTGCTGCGCAATGCCAGTGGAAATATCAAGCGCAAGGTGCGAGACCTATTTGCAGGAACGCTACGCGAACAGGAACTTAAAGATTTGTGTACGCTCATCTATTACCCAGAAGAGAAACTGGAACTTATTAAACAGCATGAGCTTGACCTTGAAGACTTCTACGATACCACGCTCAACCGACTGGTGGCCGTGTGTCGCAATGTGTCGTCGAAATATACGCGTTCCAAAGTGCGCAAAGCCCTGCCTCATGAGTTTGCTTATATCATAGAAGAACTCCTTCACGAGACCAGTGATGGACACAACAAGCAGGAGTATTTCAATGGTATCATTCGCACCATCATAGCCACCCATCGTGCAGACAGCTTCATTATAGCACTCTGCTATCTCATTCAGCACCTTACCATAGATCGATTACATATCCTCGGTGATATATACGACCGTGGACCAGGCGCACACCTCATCATGGATACCCTCTCTCAATACCATCATGTGGATATTCAGTGGGGCAACCACGATATGCTGTGGATGGGAGCGGCGGCAGGTAATGCAACCTGCATCGCAACAGTGCTTCGTCTCTCACTGCGCTATGCTAATACACGAACGCTGGAGGATGGTTACGGTATAAGCCTTGTCAGCTTAGCTACCTTTGCGATGGAGGCATACAGCGATGACCCTTGCGAACTCTTTATCCCGCGATGCTTAGACGAGACAAAACGTGACCTAACAGAGCGCGAACGACGTATCCTCTCGCAGATGCACAAAGCGATTACCATTATCGCTTTTAAGCTCGAGGGGCAACTATACAGGGAGCATCCCAATTGGAATATGCAGGGTAGAGACCTGCTCTCGGCCATTGATTTTGAAAAAGGCACAGTGCGTGTAGATGGAAAAGACTATCCGTTGTTAGATAAGCATTTTCCCACAATTGACCCCTCCGACCCTTGTAAACTCACAGAAGAAGAGGCTAATCTCGTGGAGCGTCTACGCCATAGCTTCGAGATGTCGTTGCGCTTGCGTCAGCACATACGTTGTTTGCTACGGCGTGGTGCTATGTATGGCATTTACAATGGAAACCTGCTCTTTCATGCCAGTGTGCCACTAAGTGCTGACGGAAGTCTCAAACCCGTTACGATAGAAGGCGAAAGTGTGAGTGGAAGAGCCTTGATGGATAGGGTAGACTTCTTGGTGCGTATGGCATTCGATGAACGTGCCGACAAGACAGAACGCAATCGCGGTCGAGACTTTATTTGGTATTTGTGGTGCGGCTCGGATAGTCCTTTATTTGATAAGAGTAAGATGGCGACCTTTGAACGTTATTTCATAGCAGACAAGGCTACGCATCACGAAGAAAAAGGTTACTATTATAAACTTCGCGACAATGCGCGTGTGTGCGACCATATCCTCCAAGACTTTGGTGTTGCAGGTACTCACCGCCATATCATCAATGGTC
>JAFVCB010000019.1 GCA_017479555.1 Bacteroidaceae bacterium
CAAAATTTTATTCAAAATTAAACAAAATTTAGGAGTTCCTATAAGCGTCTAAAAAGCACTTGTAACAAGAATGAAAAATTTTGAGCTTAATTTTGAAAAATTTCTCGCCGTTAGGCGACAATAATAAACACATTCTTTTTGGATGCGTCTGTTTTATTGGACAGCCAATAAAAAGGACAAAAGGAGAGGCTTCCCCATGAAATAATGCGCTACAATGAGAGCTATGGTCTATTTGGCAGACAGTAATCATTCATCATCCCAACTTTTTCAGATTTCTTCTTATGTCAGACGGGAACTATAACCGCAATCTCCTACCCTATCGCGACTATCAGAGCGGTTTGCGCGCTGGACGGGCACAAACAATAACCCGCGCCGTAGAAACACTGCGCGGGATATTGGCTACGTCGTCGCTCTCTGAGCAAGAGCAAGGCGAACTGCTTCATCTTTTTCGTCAACAACTCCAAGGTTGACAGCCATCCAAAGGACAACGTGGAGCGTTTCCTATAACCTTAATCTTTTTTTGAGGCCTATGTGAGTTATTGGAAACGTTTCATCAAAGCCTCGAGTTTCTGCCCTATCTGTTCGGTGCAGAGATGGCCTATGCTGCCTTCGTGCGTGTGGTGTACCTCCTTGTGGGGCTTATACGTACCACGCTGCACCTGCATGCCCACCTCGCGATAGGCTTCACGGAAAGGCACTCCCTCAAGCACACGACGGTTGACATCCTCTACCGTAAAGAGATAGTCGTAGCGCGGGTCATCGAGTATATGTTCGTTGACACGCAGGTGCGGCAAGATGAAGTGGAGCGTGCGTACCACATCGTGCATCTCGGTGAGTGCGGGGAAGGTGATGTCTTTAAGCAACTGCAGGTCGCGCTGATAGCCCATCGGTAGGTTGGTGGTGAGCATCGACACCTCGCCGATGATACTCTGCAAACGATTGCACTTGGCACGCATCACCTCGAAGATGTCTGGATTCTTCTTGTGCGGCATGATGCTACTGCCTGTGGTGAACTCGTCGGGCAGGGAGACGAAGGCAAAGTTCTGGCTCATAAACAAACATACATCCATGGCCATCTTACCGATGGTGGAAGCCACGGCGTTGAGCGCATAAGCCACGGCGCGCTCGCTCTTGCCACGTCCCATCTGGGCGGCACACACATTGTAGTGCATAGAGGCGAACCGAAGCAGTTCGGTGGTCATCGTACGATTGAGCGGGAACGAACTGCCATAGCCTGCAGCCGACCCGAGCGGGTTCAAGTTGGCCAGTTCGTAAGCGGCAGCCACCACGTGGAGGTCGTCCACCAACGTCTCGGCGTATGCACCAAACCACAGGCCGAAGCTGCTGGGCATCGCTATCTGCATGTGGGTATAGCCTGGCATCAACACGGCACTATGACGCTGTGAAAGCGCGAGCAATTGTTGCACTACGGTCTGTATCTCCTCGGCCAAGTCTATCATCTCTTGACGATAGAAGAGTTTGAGATCCACAAGTACTTGGTCGTTGCGCGAGCGACCCGCATGTATCTTCTTGCCGATGTCGCCAAGGCGTTCCGTGAGGAGCTTTTCCACCTCTGAGTGTACGTCTTCGATACCCTCTTCTATGCAGAACTGTCCCGCCTGTATCTCGTCGCGAATCTGCTGTAATCCGTCGAGCAGACGCTCGAGTTCGTCCTGCGTGAGCAGCCCGATGTGCTGCAACATACGTATATGAGCCATCGACCCCTCTACGTCGTAGCGTGCAAGCGCCATATCGAGTTCGCGGTCTTGGCCTACGGTGAAGCGTTCTACAATCTCGTTGGGTTCAAAACCTTTATCCCATAGTTTCATCGCCATAGTCTAATGTGTGTGTTTGTGTGGATGAGAATTTGAGGGTGGGCAAAACCATCTGCCGCCTCTTGAAATCATGATATTGGGTTTAGTGCGTCCATGCCCTCTTGCGTCTTGCGACAAGGCTACAAGCTATTTGCCACATGTCGTATCAGGTCGACGTAGCCCGCAATGGCCTGTTCTATCTCGCCGAAACGGATAAATTCATCAGCGGCATGAGAGCGTGCGCTGTCACCTGGGCCAATCTTGAGCGAGGGAACGGGCAGTAGTGCCATGTCGCTCATGGTGGGCGACACGTAGGTCTGCGCACCGATGCTTTTAGCCGCGCACACCAGTACATGGTCTTCGCTGATGGCTGAAGCACGCAGACGGGTGCTGCGGGGCGTGAGAACGCTGTGGGTTACGACGCGTTGTAGTTCGGCTACCGTCTCCTCATTGGTGTATGCATCGGTGGTGCGCACATCCACGAAGTAGCGGCACACATCGGGCACCACGTTGTGCTGTGTGCCAGCCGTAATGCCTGTTACTGTCACGGAAATATCTCCAAGCAGCGCGCTTTTGCGAGCAAAACGGTGTGAGCGAAGGGCTTGAATATCGTCTACGGCTCTGTAGAGTGCGTTGATGCCCTCGTGGCGTGCGGCATGCCCGCTCTTGCCTTTAGCTTCGCCATCGAGTACCACCAAACCGCGCTCGCCCACGGCGGCCTGCATCCCTGTGGGTTCACCCACGAGTGCCATGTCTATCGGCGGCAGTATGGGAAGCAAGGCACTGATGCCACGCGCCCCGCTCACTTCTTCTTCGCCAACCAAGGCTAACACGAGGTTCAAGGAGAGTGCTTCGCGCGAGAGGATGTGGAAGACTTCCACAAGGCTCACAACGGAAGCTCCAGCATCGTTGCTGCCCAGTCCGTAGAGCGTATCGTCCTCGACGGTAGGGGCGAATGGGTCGCGCGTATAGCCCGAGGCAGGACGCACCGTGTCGTGGTGCGAACAGAGCAACAACGTAGGTTTGGCAGCATCGTAAGCACGCGATGTGACGTATATATTATTGTGTAGCCTATGCACGTCAGCAAATCCTCTTTCTGCAAGTGTCTGAGCCAAGAGATCGGCTGTACCCTGTTCTTCTCTTGAGAATGAGGGACAGGCTATCAGCTGACGAAGCAGGGCTATGGCTGAATTGACGGGGGAAAGCATTTGGTGAGAAAGAAAGGATGGTTGCGAAAAGGAAGCGAAACAAGCGTTTTCGTGCGAAGTGCGCCTACGGCTAAGGCATAATTAACGTGGCTGTGTGAACGTAGCGTGGCGTAGGAACAATGTGCGCTATGCTATCACAGTTCCTGCGTCTTCGTCCAACAGGTCTTTGGCCGACTTGATGACGACGCGCGACACGCCGTGACTTACGGCTGCGAGCGCGCCCGCTATTTTGGGATGCATGCCTGCCGCTATCACACCGTCGGCTTTCAGACGCTCGAACGATGCGCTGTCGATGTGGGCTATCACACTCTGGTCATCGTCCAAACGTTGCAGCACACCAGGTTTCTCAAAGCAGAAGGTCAGCGTGGTAGGTGCTATCTGCGAGAGAGCTACAGCCACGGCTGAAGCTATGCTGTCGGCATTAGTATTGAGCAGTTGTCCCTTGGCATCGTGCGTTATGGCGCAAAGTACGGGCGTATAGCCTTCGCGCAGGAGGGTGTGCAGAAAGGCTGCATTCACGCCGTCGTTGGCTATATCGCCCACAAAACCGTAGTCTATGGGTTCGGGACTGCGCCTGACAGAACGTATCGCGTTGCCATCTGCGCCGCAAAGCCCGATAGCGGGTTGGTGCAGGGCGGACAGCGCGGCAACGATGCGCTTATTGGTCAGGCCGGCGTAGGTCATCACGGCGATGTCGAGCGTGTCAGCATCGGTCACGCGCCGTCCCTCTATCATCTGTGTGGGTATACCGAGGCGGGTACTCAAGCGCGTAGCGAGTTTTCCCCCTCCATGTACCAACACCTTGGGGTCTTGGATTTGCGAAAAGGCTTGCAGGAAGTGACGCAGCGCTTCTGCGTCGTCGATGACGTTTCCTCCTATTTTGACAACTTGTATCATGTGTCTAAGTGGAGCATGGATGGCTGGCTACAAAGCCTCTAACATACGTTTCAGCACTACCGTGGCCGAAATCTCACGATTGGCGGCCTCGGGAATGACAAGGCTGCGCGGGCTTTCTATCACTTCGTCGGTCACTATCATGTTGCGCCGCACGGGCAGACAGTGCATGAAAGCGGCATCGTTGGTGAGCGCCATTTTCTCGCTGCTGATGGTCCAACTCATGTCTTTCGAAAGTACTTTGCCGTAGTTGAGCGTGGCATAGGCCGACCAGTTTTTGGCATAGACGAAGTCGGCTCCTTCGAGGGCTTCATCTTGATTGTGGGTGATGCGCGCGCCTTGGGTGAATTGCTCACTGAGTTCATAGCCCTCAGGATGGGCTATCGTGAGGTCGTAACCTGCGGCTACCATCCACTCTGCAAAGGAGTTTGGTACGGCTTGGGGCAATGCCTTGGGATGAGGTGCCCAAGTGAGAACCACCTTGGGTCGCGCCGTGCGCTTGTGCTCCTCGATGGTGATGAAGTCGGCAAAGGCCTGAAGGGGATGCACCGTGGCACTCTCCATGCTGAACACGGGTCGTCCGCTGTACTGTATGAATTGGCGCAGGATCTGTTCGGTATAGTCGTCCTCCCTATTCTCGAAGCGAGCAAAGGAGCGTACACCTATCACGTCGCAGTAACTGCCCATCACGGGAATAGCTTCGAGCAGGTGCTCGCTCTTGTCACCATCCATCACCACACCTCGCTCGGTCTCCAACTTCCACGCACCTTGGTTGACATCGAGCACGATGACATTCATGCCCAGGTTCATGGCCGCCTTCTGTGTACTCAGACGCGTGCGCAGGGAGTTGTTGAA
This sequence comes from Bacteroidaceae bacterium, assembly GCA_017479555.1. Taxonomy (GTDB): domain Bacteria; phylum Bacteroidota; class Bacteroidia; order Bacteroidales; family Bacteroidaceae; genus Alloprevotella. The sequence goes on from JAFVCB010000019.1 coordinate 4,772, forward strand.
AAAGATGAGCAGTGCAGTCTTGTTGCGCCCCAAGGTGTCGTAGCGAAATCGATTGGCCTTGATGTCTTGGGCTTCGCGAAAGGCGGTCTGCAGGTCGCCGAGGTCGGAGGGAGAGAGGAATGTACGCATGGGATTAGCGGGGAAAAGAGGTGTTAGTTTTCGGTTTCGTATATGGCACGACGGAGTGCTTCGAGACACTCGTCTACGTGAGCCTGTTGTACGGTCAGCGCGGGCAGTAAGCGGATGGTGTGCGTGCCTGCTCCGCCTGTAAACACGTGGTGTTTGAGTACCAAGCGCCGACGCACTTGGCTGGCGGGTTCTTCTACGTCGAAGCCTATCATCAGGCCGCGACCGCGCACGTTGCTGATGCCTTCGATTTGGGACAATTGGCGCAGGAGTTCGTCTCCCACTTTTGCGGCATTGCTCACGAGCTGTTCGTCTGCGATGACATCCAACACGCTCTGGGCAGCAGCGCAAGCCAAGTGGTTGCCGCCGAATGTAGTGCCAAGCATACCAGGCCAAGCCTCGAAGTGGGGAGCTATGAGTACGCCTCCGATGGGGAAGCCACAGCCCATACCCTTTGCCATCGTCACCAGGTCGGCCTCTATCTCGGCATGTTGGTGGGCAAAGAAGCGTCCCGTGCGCCCGTAGCCGCTCTGCACCTCATCGAGGATGAGGCATGTGCCTGTCTGTAGGGTAACTTCGCGCAGGGCTTGCAGGAAGGCGTTGTCAGGCACTTGGATACCCGCCACACCTTGTATGCCTTCGATGATGACGGCACAATAGGTCTCGGTAGCGAGTTCGCGGCGCACGGCATCAAGATTGCCTAAGGGGACAAAAGTGACCTTGTCGGTGCGATTGAATGGGGAGTTGATGCGCGGATTGTCGGTCACCTCCACAGCGCCACTGGTACGACCGTGAAAAGCTCCACTGAAGGCTAACACGCGTTCGCGGCCAGTATGAAAAGAAGCGACCTTGATGGCATTCTCATTGGCCTCAGCACCACTGTTGACTAAAAACAACTTATGGTCTTTGTAGCCACTCACGCTGCGCAGGGTGTCGGCCAACCGCTGTTGCAGGCTGTTTTCTACACTATTGGAATAGAAGCCTATGCGCGCCACTTGCTCGCTCACGGCCTGGACATAGCGCGGATGGGCATGGCCTATGCTGATTACGGCATGGCCGCCATAGAAATCGAGATAGCGTGTACCAGCTGCGTCGAACACATAATTGCCCTCGCCGCGCACGGGTTCTACGGGATATAAAGGATATACGGGAAACATGCTGGGGTGTGAAAAAGGACTGAGATGTATCGAGGATAGTCTGCGCGGTGTTTAGAAAGCACTGCCTTTGAGGTGTAGCCCCGTGGTAGGGTCGAGACCGAAGAGCAGGTTCATGTTCTGCACGGCTGCGCCGCTGGCCCCTTTGAGGAGGTTGTCTATGCAACTGACGATGTGGATTTTGCCCCGATGCACCTCCACGGAGAGCAGACACTTGTTGGTATTCACCACTTGCTTGAGGTTGATGGGGCGATGGGAAACCACGGTGAAAGGTGCTGTGGCGTAATAGTCCTCGTAGAGGGTGCGCGCCTCGGCTTCGGTGAGTGTGGTGTCGGTATATACGCTGGCCAATATGCCGCGCGCGAAGTCGCCACGCATGGGCACGAAATTGATCTGCGGCTCACTGCCTTGGAGCTGGCCGAGGTTGCGTGTGACTTCTATCAAGTGCTGATGCTCAAAAGGCTTATAGACAGAGAGGTTGTCCGTGCGCCAACTGAAATGGGTGGTAGCACCAGGCTTCACGCCCGCTCCTGTGCTGCCCGTGAGGGCGGTGACATGCACCTCGTGCTGTAGCATACCCTTTGCTGCCAATGGGAGCAGGGCGAGCTGAATGGCTGTGGCAAAGCATCCAGGATTGGCAATGAGCGTAGCCCCTTCGATACGCGCTTGCTGCCACTCGGGAAGCCCGTACACGTAGCCCTCGCTCTCGTCGCGGAAGTCTTGCGCCAAGTCTACGACACGCAAATCGGCGGGACGCTCATGGTCGTTCCAGAACGCGCGACTGCGACCATGCCCCATGCAGAGAAAGAGTACGTCTATCGCGTTGAGGTCTATCTGGTCGGTGAAACACAGGGTGGTTTCGCCCACCAAGTTCTCGTGTACATCGCTCACAGGCAGTCCAGCCTGCGAACTGCTGTGTACGAAGCTGAGTTGCACTGCAGGGTGATGTACCAAGATGCGGAGCAGTTCGCCTGCGGTGTAGCCTGCCCCACCGATGATGCCAGCACGTATCATACTTCGTCTTCGTTGCCAGCGTGGTGCTGCACGTTGTAGTATATCTTCATGGGCGTAGCCATCATCTTGATGAATCCCTTGACATCTTCGGGTGTCCAGGCTTTCATCACTTCACCGTACTCGCCGAAGTCGTTGTTCATCAAGTCGTGCTGCGAGCGCACACCTACGAGCTGGTAGGTATAGGGACGGAGGTTGATGATTACCTCGCCCGTCACGTTGCGCTGCGAGCTTTCGAGGAAGCGTTCCATGTCGCGCATGGCGGGGTCGAGGTACTGTGCTTCGTGGAGGAACATGCCGTACCAAGTGCCTATCTGGTCTTTCCAGTACTGTTGCCACTTGGTGAGGGTGTGTTTCTCGAGCATCTTGTGCGCAGCGATGATGAGTATAGGTGCTGCGGCCTCGAATCCTACACGCCCCTTGATGCCTACGATGGTGTCGCCGATGTGCATGTCGCGACCGATGGCATAGCGCGAGGCGATGGCTTCTACGGCACGGATGGCAGCCACCTTGTCGGTGTAGGTCTCGCCATTGACGCTGGAGAGTTCGCCCTTTTCAAAACCGAGTACAATCTGCTCTGTACCCGTAGCGGTAAGGGGCGACGGATAGGCTTCCTCGGGCAGCGTCTGGTCGGAGTGCAAGGTCTCCTGGCCGCCCACGCTGGTGCCCCACAGCCCCTTGTTGATGGAATATTCCAGGCGCGTGAAGTCGGCCACAAAACCGTGTTTGCGCAGATATTCGATCTCGTACTCGCGTGTCAGACCCAAGTCGCGTGTGGGCGTGATAATCTCTATCTCGGGAGCAAGTACTTGGAAGGTGAGGTCGAAACGAACTTGGTCGTTGCCCGCACCCGTAGAACCGTGGGCCACGGCTGCCGCACCGATTTCTTTGGCGTAGCGAATCGTAGCGATGGCTTGGAAGATGCGCTCCGAGCTCACACTGATGGGATAAGTGCCTCCACGAAGCACGTTGCCATAAACCATGTAGCGGATGCTACGTAGGTAGTAGTCCTGTGTGATGTCGAGTGTGGCATGACGCACTGCGCCGAGCTGCAGCGCACGTTCCTCGATTTTGGCGAGTTCGTCGGCTGAAAAACCGCCCGTATTGGCGATGGCCGTATAGACGTCAAAACCTTTTTCTTCGGTGAGGTACTTCACGGCGAACGAGGTGTCGAGGCCGCCGCTGAAAGCGAGAACAACTTTTTTTCTTTCCATGGGAATTGATGGGGGAATATGAGGAGATTGATGTTACGAAATGAAACGTAGAAAAACCTCGGGGGCTTTTCCTTGTTTTTATGTCCCGAAGGAGCAACGCGCAGGGGCGATGCGGGGGCGACTACTTGCGCAGGCTGAGATTCTTGAACCAGTTTGTGGCCGCCATGATATAGGGTGTGAGGCCGCCTCGCTTGGGTTCGCTCTGTGGCTGCACCTGTGCGGGGTCGAAAAGCATACCCGTGCAGAGACATTTGTCGCGGTGGGTGCGCACGAGGATGTCGTAGTTGGTGCAACCCTCACAGCCTTTCCAGTATTCATCGTCCTGAGTGAGCTCTGAGAAAGTCACAGGCTTGTAGCCCAACTTGGTGTTGAGCTTCATCACTGCCAAGGATGTCGTGATACTGAATATCTTAGCCTGTGGGAACTTGGTGCGCGAGAGGCGAAACGTCTCTTGTTTGATACGCGTGGCAATGCCCAATCCGCGATACTCGGGGTCTACGATGAGGCCGCTTGTGGCCACAAAGTCGCCGTGGCTCCAAGTCTCGATGTAACTAAACCCTACGATGCGCTCGCCGTCGAGTGCTACGACAGCCTTGCCCGAAAGCATTTTCTCGCCGATGTACTCGGGTGTGCGGCGTGCGATACCCGTACCGCGTTGCTGCGCACTCTCGAAGATGAGCGTACAGATCTTTTCAGCATACTTCACGTCTTCGGCATTGGCGTCGCGCACGATGATATCTTTCTTGTTCATATCTTTAGGTGGAAATCTTTGGTGCTAAGGTGAGGGGTCGCAGGCTTGTGCAGCGCATGCCCCCTACCCTGCGGGGCAAATATAGTAAGAAAATCTATGTTTGTTCCTCCTTATACTGTCAATGCAGCAGCGAAACTGCATTTTTTATCGCCCACTGTCAAGACTTTGGCGGGTTTTGTTTGCAAATCGTCACTATGCACCGCAAAATTGCCGCTCGCACAGCGTGCTGGCGGTGTGGCTTCTGTAAGCACACAGGTGCGATGGATATCGATAAAGCCTCCATGGCGGGCAATCCTGCGGCGGGTAAACACCATCCTGCGGCAGGTGAACACCATCCTACGGCGGGTAAACACCATCCTGCGGCGGGTAAACACCATCCTGCGGCCGGTATGTACCTTTTTATGCAGGATTCGCTCTGTGCTTCAGCAGTTGCACGCTATCAGGCGGCGGGCAAACACTATTAGGCGGCGGGTTGCACATTATCCATTCTACTCCAGATTTTATGCCGCTTCCCGATGAAGTTTATCCTGCCTTAGACACATTCTATAAATCAAGCCTAAGTTTTCAAAAACTTAACCTAAATTCTTAGAAACTAAGCCTAAATTTATACAAACTAAGGCTCAGTTTATAAAATGCATCCGAGGTCGTAGAAAATGGGGAGGCATCTTGTACATAATCCACAAACTGCGACACCCTCGCTCTTCAGTGGACCATCTCGCAACCTTGATTGTTCTTTTAGCATATAGCCAACTTATGCTATTTCTGCTTGCTGCGATGGCTTTACAGTTTGGTCTGCCGTCCCGAAAAAAGGACTTCAAACAGCGCAAGCAGGACAGCGGGCGCGGCAGCCCCACACAACAAACGTCCCCACCAACCCTGTGCGGGTGTGTGGGGACGTTTGTTTACAGCGTTGCGCGATGCGCTTCGGGCTCGAGTGGGTTTAGCCTTTGATAGCTGCGATGCCAGGGAGTACTTTGCCCTCTATGGCTTCGAGCAGCGCGCCACCGCCCGTGCTGATGTAGCTCACCTTGTCGGCCAAGCCAAACTTGTTCACGCAGGCTACGCTGTCGCCACCGCCGATGAGCGAGAAAGCGCCATTTGCGGTTGCCTCGGCCACAGCCTCACCAATGGCGCGGCTGCCGCCGGTGAAGTTGTCGAACTCGAACACGCCTGCAGGACCGTTCCAGAGGATGGTCTTGCTGCCACGAATAGCCTCAGCAAATGCCTTGCGGCTCTCGGGACCTGCGTCGAGGCCTTCCCAACCTTCGGGAATAGCACCTGCGGGGCAGACTTTTTGGTTGGCATCGTTGCTGAAAGCGTCTCCAGCTATGCAGTCTGTGCCGAGCACGAGGTTCACGCCATTCTCCTTTGCCTTCTTGATGACATCGAGCGCCACGTCGAGCTTGTCGTTCTCACAGATACTGCCACCGACTTCACCGCCAAGGGCTTTAGCAAAGGTGTAAGTCATGCCGCCACAGAGGATGAGGTTGTCCACCTTGCCGAGGAGGTTCTCGATGATGCCTATCTTGGTGCTTACCTTGGAGCCTCCCATGATGGCGGTGAAAGGACGCTGGATGTTAGAAAGCACATTGTCCACTGCGGTAACTTCTTTCTCCATCAAGAAACCGAGCATCTTGTGTTCTGCATCGAAGTAGTCGGCGATGACAGCCGTGGAAGCGTGCTTGCGGTGAGCTGTACCGAAAGCATCCATCACGTAGTAGTCGGCATAGGATGCGAGGGTCTTGGCGAACTCTTTCTGACGCTCCTTGATCTCTTTCTTGGCTGCGTCGAACTCGGGTGTGCCTTTCTCCACGCCTACGGGCTTGCCCTCTTCTTCGGGATAGAAACGGAGGTTTTCGAGCAAAAGTACCTCACCTGCCTTGAGTGCGTCGGCAGCTTCCTTAGCCTTGGCACAGTCTGGGGCAAACTGAACGGGTGCGCCCAAAGCGGCTGCTACGTCGTCGGTGATTTGTCCGAGGGAGAGTTTGGGATTGACTTTGCCTTTGGGCTTACCCATGTGGGACATGATGATGAGCGCACCGCCGTCGGCGAGTACTTTCTTGAGTGTAGGCAGCGCACCACGGATGCGGGTGTCGTCGGTTACTTTTCCGTTCTCGTCAAGAGGCACATTGAAGTCTACGCGAACGATGACTTTGCTGTCCTTGAAATTAGCTGTTGAAATAGCCATAGTGTTGATTGATGTTTAAGTATTAGATATTAAATATTGTATGTTCTTGTCTTGGGGTTGTAGTGCCTATGCGCCAACTCGCGCGGCCTTGTTCGGCATTGCAGTCTACTGCGCGAAAGGCTTTCGTCGCGGTGCGCGCTCTCAGACTACATGCTTACAGATATCGCTGAGCTCGCAGGCGGCACACTTAGGTCGCAGTGCCGTGCAGGTATAACGCCCATGGAGCAACAGCCAACTGTGGGCGGGTGCTATCTGCTCGTGAGGGATGTGGCGCATGAGTGCTTTCTCCACCGCGAGCGGTGTGGTGCAACGTTTGGACACCAAGGAGAGCCGATGGCTGACACGAAACACGTGGGTGTCGACGGCCAAGCGCTCTTGTCCGAAGGCAAAGGCGAGTACGACGTTGGCGGTCTTGCGCCCTACGCCGGGGAGTTTCTGCAAGGCATCCATGTCGGCGGGTACTTCACCGCCGTGTAGCTTCACCAATTGGCGCGCAAGGCCGCTGAGATACTTCGCTTTGCTATTGGGATAGCTCACACTCTTGATGTACTCAAAGAGTATATCGGGCTCAGCATGCGCCATGGCTTCTGCCGTGGGATAGTCCTCGAAGAGTGCGGGTGTGACCATATTGACGCGCTTGTCGGTGCACTGCGCGGAGAGTACCACAGCCACAAGGAGCTGAAAGGGCGAGGCATACTCCAGTTCCGTGTCGAGCGAACCGTGCTTGGCTGCTAAACGCGAAAGGACAATGGAGTAGCGCTCTGCGAGTTTCATGCGTTGAAAAGGTGAATAGGCTTAGGAAGTGTGGGAAAGGAACTTGTTGACGCGGGATATAGCACGGAGTACTGCTCCTGCGCACCTCAGCTACACGCGTGGTGTAGGTCCGACTTAGGACAGGCTTTGTAGTCGCGCGATGTATTTGCCTAGGATATCGAACTCGAGGTTGACCACGCTGCCCTCTTCGATCTGGCCGAAGTTGGTATGTTCCAAGGTGTAGGGAATGATGTTCACGGCAAAGGAGTTGGCGGTGGGTTCGCAGACGGTGAGGCTCACGCCGTTGACCGTGACGCTGCCTTTGTCCACGGTGAAATATCCTCGGCGCACCCATTCTGCTTCGACATCGTAGGCAAAGGTGAATATCACACTGCCTGCAGCATCTTCGCGCTTCACACAACGAGCGGTGGTGTCTACATGGCCCTGCACGATGTGCCCATCGAGGCGACCATTCATGAGCATGCTGCGCTCCACGTTGACTTTGTCGCCGACGCGTAGTCCGCCGAGGTTACTGCGCAAGAGTGTCTCGCGCATCGCGGTTGTGGTATAGGTGTCGCCCTCTTGCCGCGTCACGGTGAGACAAACGCCATTGTGCGCCACGCTCTGGTCGATGTGCAACTCCTGTGCAAAAGGACACGTCAAGGTGAAGTGTATATTGTCGAGTTCGTGTTCGATGGCCACAACCTCGGCCATTGCTTCTACTATTCCTGAAAACATAGCACGCGTAAAATAGTTTATACAATCGTTGTTGCTTTTCCCGCCACAGAACCTCCTACTTATGACTGCGGGATAGGCTGATAGTCCCTCGGGTATACCGATGTAAGTGCGTGGGTGGCTCACTTTCGGACGATGGACTTAGTTATATGGGGAACGAGCGATGCCTACTCATCGCTCATGAAGAGAGTGCCTTGCGTCGGAGCGTCAATCCTCCACACGGCGTAGCACCACAGCACTACGGGCTGGCAGATAGAGTTTAAGCCACCCTTTGCCATCTCGCTGCAAGAGGGGGTCGGGATTGGTGAAATGCGCCACGCTGTCGTCGGCGAGGCCATTGCCTCCGAAGGCTTTTGCATCGGTATTGAGTAGTACCTCGTATTTTCCCTCTGGCATCATGAACCCGTAGCCATCGTAGCTGCGTGTGGGCGAGAAGTTGAAGACAAAGAGTAAGCCGCCACGTGTATAGGCCAATATCTGGTCGTCGTCGTTGTGCCACACTTCTACGACCTTGGTGGACGGCAAGCGGCGCTGCAGCTTGAGTACGCGGAGCATTTCGCGGTCGAAATCGCCCAAGTAGTGATAGCAAAGCTCTTTGTTGTCCACAAGATTCCATTGGCGACGGGCATACTTGTGACTCCATCCGTTGCCCTCGCGTGGGAAGTCTATCCACTCGGGATGGCCAAACTCATTTCCCATAAAGTTGAGGTAGCCGCCGTTCATGGTCGAGGCGGTGACAAGGCGTATCATCTTGTGAAGGGCTATGCCGCGATGAGCCATGTCGTTCTCGTCTCCTTTCTTGAAGTGCCAGTACATGTCTGCATCAACAAGGCGGAAGATGATGGTCTTGTCGCCCACAAGGGCTTGGTCGTGGCTCTCGCAGTAGCTGATGACTTTTTCTCCAGCACGCCGATTGGTCAATTCCCAGAAGATGCTGCTGGGCTTCCAGTTCTCATCGCTCTGTTCCTTGATGGTCTTGATCCAATAATCAGGAACATTCATGGCTAAACGATAGTCGAAGCCCATACCTCCATCTTCGTACTTCATGGCTAAGCCAGGCATGCCGCTCACTTCTTCAGCAATAGTGATGGCATGGGGCTTCACCTCGTGGATGAGCAGGTTGGAGAGGGTGAGGTACGTAATCGCATTGTCGTCCTCCGCACCATTGTAGTAGTCGGCATATCCTCCGAACGACTCGCCCAAGCCATGGCTGTAGTAGAGCATGGAGGTGACACCGTCGAAGCGGAAGCCATCGAACTGAAACTCTGTGAGCCAGTACTTGCAGTTGGAGAGCAGGAAGTGGAGCACCTCATTCTTGCCGTAGTCGAAGCAGAGGCTATCCCAAGCGGGATGCTCGCGGCGGTCGCCAGGATAGAAGAATTGGCAGGGGTCTCCACAGAGGTTGCCCAGACCTTCCAGTTCATTTTTCACAGCATGGCTATGCACCAAGTCCATGATGACAGCAACGCCCTGCGCATGCGCCTCATCGATGAGGGCTTTAAGTTCCTCGGGAGTACCGAACCGACTGCTTGGGGCAAAGAAATTGCTCACATGATAGCCAAAGCTCCCATAGTATGGATGTTCCTGAATAGCCATGAGTTGCAAGCAGTTGTAGCCGTCGGCTACGATGCGGGGCAGCACTTTCTCGCGAAACTCATTGTAAGTGCCTACTTTTTCCTCGTCTTGCCCCATGCCGATGTGTGCCTCGTAGATGAGCAGCGGACTGGTCTTGGGACGGAACTTGCTGTGGCGGAAAGTGAATGTCTCTGCTGGCGCCCACACCTGTGCACTGAATATCTTGGTTTCCTCGTCCTGCACCACACGTGTCACCCAGGCCGGCAAGCGCTCGCCCTCGCCGCCTTGCCATTTCACTTTGAGCTTGTACAGGTCGCCGTGATGGAGTTTGTTCTTAGCCAATTTGAGTTCCCAGTTTCCTGTGCCGCGCTGACGCTTGAAGGCGTAGTCTTCGCTCTCGCTCCAATCGTTGAACGTACCTACTAAATACACCGCTGTGGCATTGGGCAGCCATTCGCGGATTACCCAACGTCTTGTATCGGTACGATGGAGACCGAAATAGAGATGCCCATCGGCAAAGTCGGAGAGCGAGACACGTCCACGAGTAAGTTCTTTGCGCTTACGCTCCACACTGTCGTGCCGTCCCTGAATGGCTGGCTCAAAGGGTCGAAGCCATTTGTCGTCACGAACAATTTTGAGGTGGGAAGATGAGGATTTCATAGCTATGATTAGTATTGTCTGCGTGCGAAATTAGGATTGCTCAAAAAAAAGAAAGGGAAACAGCGACAGGCTATTTCACCTCGCGTCCATCGCGATAGGTGACGCGACGAAGGATGTTGCCATTGCGGTCGCGCTCCACGAACTGCCCCTGACGGATGCCTTCTACATATTCGCCTGTCTCGCTGGAACCGTCCTTGCGTATCTCTTGTCCGCGCCCGTGGCGGCGACCAGCTTGAAACGAGCCTTTGAATTGGCGTCCCTCGGCATAGACTAAGATGCCATCGCCGTCCATGAGGTCTGCTTTCCAGTAGCCGTTGTAACTATTGCCATCGCTCTCGCGAAAGAGGCCTTTGCCCTCACGCATGTCGTTGTGCCACATGCCGTCGTAGAAAGAACCGTTCTTCCACTTGAACATACCACGTCCCTCGCGATGTCCTGCGACAAAAGCACCCGTATAACTGTCGCCATTCTTGAGGTAATAAGTGCCTTGCCCTGTGCGCACACCTTCGTGGTAGTCACCCTCATAGCGGTCGCCGTTGGCAAAGATATAGATGCCTTTGCCTTCCATCACATCGGACTTCCATAGACCTATGTATCTCTCGCCATTGGGATAGATATAGACACCTTTACCATTCCTCACACCGTTGACCCATTCGCCTTCATAGGTAGCACCATTGCCCCAGTCGAAGCGTCCTTTGCCGGAGCGCATATCGTGTGTCCACTGCCCGTCGTAGAATGAGCCATTGGCATAGGTGTAGCGTCCCATCCCGTGTCGCACGTCGTGCGCCCAGTCTCCTTCGTAGCGGTCACCGTTGTAGTAAGTCATGACTCCTTTGCCATGCTTCTCGTCCATAAACCAAAGCCCTTCGTAGCGGTTGTTGTTGGCAAAATAGTATGTGCCTCGCCCGTTGCGCTTGTCTTTGGTCCAGTGTCCCTCGTAGCGTTCACCATTGGCAAAGGTGAATATACCCTCTCCATCGCGCTGGCCTTTCTTGAATTCTCCCTCGTAGGTATCGCGCGTGGGATAGATGATACGCCCCTTGCCGTGGGGCTTGCTGCCTGCTAACTCGCCTGTATAGGTAGCCCCTTTGTACTGAATAGTGCCTACCGTGATGCGCTGAGCCTGCATGGTGGGGGTGAGGAGCAGTGCGAAGAGTATTATATATATATGGAGTCTTTTCATGCGGTGTATGAATTAAACTTTCTAAGAGACGGTTGCTCTTCGAGGAAAGCTGAAAGAGTTTTCGTGTTAGGCTTATGGCTTACGTTTTAGCGTGCTTATGCTATCTATAAAGGACTAACTTGCGGCGCTGTCCTCAAGGAATTGCTGTGCGCGCGTCAAGTCTTGGGGTGTATCGATGCCGATGGTTTCTATGTGGGTGACAGCCGTTCGTATACGCAAGCCATTCTCGAGCCAACGCAATTGTTCGAGCGACTCGGCCTGTTCAAGCACGCCTGCGTTCAATGCGGTGATGCGCTGAAGCGAGGCGGCGCGATAGGCATAGAGACCAATGTGTTTGTAGTACGTATGGCGCGATGTCCATTCAGTAGGCGGGATGCCGCGCAAGAAAGGTATCACGCTTCGGCTGAAGTACAGGGCTGTGCCATCGGCGGCAAGCACCACTTTGGGACTGTTGGGATTGTTCAGCACCTCCCACGACGTGTCGGCTGGAAAGGGCTTGACCAGTGTGGCAATGTCGGTCTCGGGGCTATCGAAGAGGCTCTTGATGGCCTGCAACTGTGAGGTGTGTACAAAGGGTTCGTCACCTTGTATATTCACAACCACATCGGCATCAGCCCCGAGTTTGACGAACGCCTCGTAGGCACGGTCTGTGCCACTACGATGCTTGTCGGATGTCATCACGGCCTGCCCGCCAAAGGCTGCTACAGCATCGGCTATGCGCTCGTCGTCGGTGGCTACGGCCACGCGCTCAAACACGGAGGCGGCGCGCCTATATACATGCTGCACAATGGGTTCTCCACCAAGTAACGCCAAGGGCTTACCTGGGAAGCGGGTGCTGGCGTAGCGAGCGGGAATGATAGCAAGGAATTGCATAGTGTTTGGCGGGAATGGTATGCTGGGAAAGGCTTTTACCAAGCCTGTGTTTACTATTGAGGAGATGAGTTTAGCACCTACTTAATTGAACAAGCTCTCTACTGTGCCGCCTCCACCTGATGAGTGCGCGGGCTGTGACGGTGGCGGTGTGCTGCTTGAGGAAGAGGACGAAGAAGAGGATGCACTCTGCGACGCGCCGCTCTGTTCGTGCGCTCCCTCCGAGGCACTGCCTCGTTCGCTTTGTGCAGAAGAAGATGTGCTGGTGGCCGTACGGGTTCTTACTACACGCGGTCGGTCGCGGTCTTCGTCTTTATCCTTCTTGCTCGCAGTGAGCATGGTCTCCGTTCTGTCAGGCATTTCGTCGGGAATATCAAATTTCTCTTTCTGCGAATAACCGAGTAGCTCGTCCGCGTAGACTTTCTTCATGTAGATAGCCCAAACGGGGAGGGCTGCGGCTGCGCCTTGCCCCATCGCACCGCTATCGAAGTGGATATCGCGGTCTTCGCCACCCACCCATACAGCTGTGACAAGGCGTGGCACACAACCTACGAACCAAGCATCGGAGTTGTTGTTCGTCGTACCTGTCTTGGCGGCAATCTCACCGCTAAATCCACTGCCACGCAGACGGTGTGCCGTACCGTGGTTGACAACGCCTTCGAGCATCTTGATCATGTAGTAGCTGGTCGCTTCGCTGATGACTTCGTTGGGACGCGGCCCAAATTCGGCCAGCACATTGCCATCGGCGTCTTCTATGCGTGTGACAAAGATGGGCGGACAGCGCAGGCCTTTGTTGATAAAGGCGGTGTAGGCACTGGCCAGCTCACTGGCACTGATTTCGGAAGGACCCAGACAGAGTGCCATACTGGGAATAATCTTGTTGTTGGCAATACCGAAGTTGTGAAGCATCGAAACGAGTCGATGTCCGGTGGGGTCGGTTTGGTTCATCACTTCTGCTGTCACCCAGTTGTTAGAATGCGACAAGCCCCACTCCAGTGTCACGTTGCTTCCATAGGCCGCACGGCTACCATTTCGCGGCGACCATCGTTCGGGGCCTATGCGATAGACACGGCGGATGTTTTGTACGCGGTCTTCGGGTGTGCGTCCGTCCTCAATGGCCAGTGTATAGACAAAAGGCTTCATCGTAGAACCGATTTGCCGACGACCCGTCATAGCCATATCGTACTGGAAATGCGTGTAGTCCAATCCGCCCACGTAGGCTTTGACATATCCCGTCTGCGGCTCAATAGAGAAGAGGCTGGAGCGCAGATACTTTTTGTAGTACATGATACTGTCGCGCGGGGTCATCGTGGTGTCGATGTCGCCGTTGTAGGTGAAGATGGTCATCCTCACGGGTACGTCAAAGTTCTTCAAGATACGCTCTTCGTCCCATCCCTCGGCCTTGAAAGCCTGATAGCGATGACTCACACGTATATTTCGCAAGATGATGTTGTCTATGGTATTTCGGCTCAAGCGCGTGGTATAGGGGAAGTTGGGCTGCGTCTTCTTGCCGTGATAGAATGCGGGTTGCAGCGTGCGTCCTACGTGTTGCTTAACGGCTTCTTCGGCATAGCGTTGCATACGCGAGTCGATGGTGGTATATACGCGCAGGCCGTCGGTATAGATATTATAAGGAGTACCATCGGCCTTGCGGTTCTTGTTGCACCACCCATAGAGCGGGTCGTCTGCCCATGCCAAGCTGTCCTCGTAGAATTGTTGTCCTTGCCACTTCTGATACTGCGCACGCTCGGGCTGTTGCGCCATCATGATGCGACGCAGGTATTCCATCATGTATACGTTGTTGCCCGACTTGTAGTCGAGTGTATGGAAATGGAGTTCAATGGGTTTGACCGAAAGACTGTCGTACGCGGCCTGCGAGAGTTTGCCCTGTTTAACCATCTGGCCAAGCACCACATTGCGACGCTCAAAGGCGCGCTGTGCATTGCGGCGAGGGTTATAGAGCGAGGGGTTCTTGCACATACCGATGAGCATCGCGGCTTCGCTCACATTGAGGTCGCGCGGGTGCTTATTGAAATACACATTGGCAGCAGTGCGTATACCCACTGCGTTGTGCAGGAAGTCGAAATAGTTGAGGTAGAAAGTGAGTATCTCCTCCTTGGTGAACGTGCGCTCCAGCTCTACGGCAATGACCCACTCTACGGGTTTCTGGAAGAGGCGCTGCAAGACGCTATGCGACTTTTCCGAATAGAGTTGTTTGGCCAGTTGTTGCGTGATGGTGCTTCCACCACCCGCGCTCTGCTGACGCATCACACCGCGTTTCACCACAGCACGTCCCACGCTGCGTGCATCCACTCCACTGTGTTCGTAGAAACGTTCGTCCTCGGTAGACACCAAGGCATCGAACACGGCAGGCGATATACTGTCGTAGGCGCAAAAGATACGGTTGCCCGCCTCTGACCATGTACCCATCAGCACGCTGTCGCTGCTATAAACGCGCGAGGCGTATTGACTGATAGGGTTCTGCATGCTCTTCATGTCGGGCATATATCCGAGCCAACCACGGTCGAGTGCAAAGACGACAAAGATGGCTATACAAACAAACGCGCCGAAGAGTATCCATAGCCAGCGCGCTATCTTTAGTTGTGTTTTCGAGACTTTCATAGGAGCATTATGGGTGCGGCGTATGCGCACTTTTCGCCGCGAAGATACGAAAAAGCACCTTTTCTGCCTATTCCATCGCTACGAAAAAGGCAAAAAAGGTGTTTTTTTGTTGCTGCGGCCTATGTTTTCGCCCCAATTGGCCGTTGGTTTGCACGGATAAGCGGGAGGGGTAAGAGGAGCGTGGCTCTCGAACGGGCGCACCTTGTGGGCTGCACGACTATGGGAACAAGATGGGCATCTCGCGCGCTTTGGCTTGTACAGCCCATGCTTCGGGCACGAAATGCCAGTTGTGGAACGGAGTGGGATGAAGCGTCTCGGTTTGTTGTTGTAGGGCTTCAATGAGGTAGTGCCGCATGTCGCGCTCGGTAGCTGCCACAATGCGCTGGTTGAGTGCCGTTTTGGGTATGCCTGCTCCCCTGGTGAGGAGGTCTCCGCCCCCGTTGGCGCGATAGGAGTTGATGGCCACGGTGTACGTACTGTCTTCTGAAAAAGGTCGACCGTCACTCAGGCTATCTATCGTCACGCGATAGCCGCGAGCGCCACGCAGATCTACGGTATAGTGTAAGCCTGCAGCACTGTCGAAGTTGTACGAAGGGGTGACGAGTCGTTGCCATCCTTCTTCGTAGCTTTCGGGATGCGGACGAAAACGTATCATGGTGTCCTGTGCCTGCTCCATCGTGCGCACCCATCCGTCGTAGCTCATCTCTAAGTAGTCGCGTATCTCACGGCCTGTGAGCTTCATGGTGTAGAGCCTGTTCTCGTAGCGATATAGTTCAAACATGTCGCGTATGCGCAACGTGCCTGCTTGGAGCGAGGCATCGAACGACAGGGGCGCTGCAAAACTGATGTCGGCATGCGTGAGTTGGAGTTGCAACCTATGGATGAGGTCAACGAAGGCATTGTCGCCAAAAAAGGCATCGCGGGACGAAATGGTGGCATCAAGATGAGCAATGGGTTTGTCTGTGAATTGGAGCAACGCTTGGTGCTGTGCCTCAAACTGGTGGAGCAGTTCGGCATCGGTCGCTTCGTTGGCCACATTCACGAGATTGCCTTCTACGGCTGTGACGCGCCACTTGCGCTTACTGCGTTCGAGGGTGATGGTGGCCGAGGCCACACGCTCCGCGCCAGCTCCTGGGTTGAGTACCAGCACATCGTGTCCTTCGATATTGGTAACGGTATTGACCGATGGGCGATGGTCGTGTCCGCAGAGTATAAAATCGAAGCCTGGCACTTGGCGTGCTACCTGCAACGATGCGTTCTCGATGAGTTGGCCTGTGTCGTCTGGCACGCCCACTCCGCTGTGGAACACGCCGATGATGACATCGGCCAAGTTTTGGCGCTTGATTTCTGCCACGTAGCGACGCGCACAGGTGGTCATATCTTCAAAGTCCAGCCCGCTCCACAGTTCTTGAGGAAGCCACTTAGGTACGGTGGGCGTGAGCATACCAATCACGGCGATGCGCACACCACCACGACTGAACACGGTATAGGGCGGCCAATAGGGATGTCCCATGCGCGTATCAATCACATTGGCACACACCACGGGGTGGTGGCATGCCTGCGTCCAGCGGTCGTACACCGCGTGACCTGCCTCGATATCGTGATTGCCTGGCGCGGCGGCATCGTAGCGCATCGCGTTGAGCACACTGGCGCAGAGATGCTCGCTCGTGTCGTCCACAAAGTTGTAGTAGTACGCGGCGGGCTGTCCTTGCAAGATATCGCCATTGTCGAGCAGTACGACATGGTTGTCACCGTATGCGTTTCGCGCACGACGCACATAGGTAGCGATGCGTGCCAAGCCTCCTCTACCCTCTTTCCCTTTGAGGTAGTCGTAGGCTAAGTAGTTGCCATGCACGTCGCTCGTTCCTATGACGCGAAGTGTGGTGGTTCGTTGGGCGTGCATGCACAGCGGACTGAGCAGGAGGCTCATGAGGCACAGCGCTTGGATGAGGGGCGACTTCATAGGCGGGTATAGTGAACAAAACTGAAAGGCACGGCGTGGCGCTCATCGGCGGCATGGGCTTCGCGCGACACGACACGCCACTGCTCGCTATCTATAGTTGGGAAAAAGGTATCGGCCTCGGGTGCCTCGGCCTCTACGTGCGTGAGTATCATACGGTCGGCCAAGGGCAATGCGGCTTGATAGACCGTTGCCCCACCGATGGCAAACACTTGTTCGTCGGGCTGGCAGGCTGCCAAGGCTTGGGACAAGGAGGGAAACACCTCGCACGAGGGCAGCGCATTGATGGTACGCGAGAGGACGATGTTGCGTCGATTGGGCAATGCACCGTGTGGCAGGGAGTCGTAGGTGTTGCGCCCCATGAGTACGGTGTGTCCCGTGGTGAGGCTCTTGAAACGCTTGAGATCGTCGGGCAAACGAAACAGCAGTTTGTTCTGAAAGCCGATGGCTCCTCGACGGTCGAGCGCGGCAATGATGGTAAGCATATTTTTAGCGTAGAAAAATGAGAGGGAAACGACTTGGGTGCGCTACGCATTAGGCTGAGCGGGCGATGCGCTTGGATGCAGCGCTTTCAAGTCGCACTTAGCTCTTTGGCTCGCAGCCCTTGCGGGATATGGGCTACACCGACACCTTGGCTGCGATGTGTGGGTGCGGGTCGTAGCCTTCGAGTTCAAAGTCTTCGTATCGGAAGTCAAAGATGTTTTTCACCTCAGGATTGAGCCTCATGCGAGGCAGTGGGCGTGGCGCTCTGGTGAGTTGCAAACGGGCTTGTTCGAGGTGGTCGAGATAAAGATGCGTATCGCCCGTGGTGTGCACAAACTCTCCCGCCTGCAGCCCCGTGACTTGCGCCATCATTTGCAGCAGCAGGGCATAGCTGGCGATGTTGAAAGGCACGCCGAGGAAAGTGTCTGCCGAGCGTTGGTAGAGTTGCAAGGATAGCCGCCCCTCAGCCACGTAGAACTGGAAGAGCAAGTGACAGGGCGGCAAATGCATGGCGGGCAGGTCGGCCACGTTCCACGCACTGACGATGATTCGACGCGAGTCGGGCTGTTCCTTGATGAGACGCACACACTCGCTGATTTGGTCGATGGTGCCGCCTTGGTAATCTGGCCAACTGCGCCATTGATAGCCGTAGATGTGTCCCACATCTCCGTTCTCGTCGGCCCATTCATTCCAAATCCTCACCCCATTGTCTTGAAGATAGTGCACGTTGGTGTCGCCCTTCAAGAACCACAGCAGTTCGTGAATGATGGAGCGCAGATGGAGTTTCTTGGTAGTGAGCAACGGGAAACCCTCGTTCAAGTCGAAGCGCATTTGGTGGCCAAAAACGCTCATCGTACCAGTACCCGTGCGGTCGGTCTTCTGTACACCTTCGTTGAGGATGCGGTCAAGCAGATGGAGGTATTGTTTCATCTGAGATGTAGATTTATTTTCTGCGGGCAAAGGTACGCATTTCTATCTGTTAGGGCGATGGATTGACCGAAACGTTGTGTAGTTTTTTCGGCTTTGGGGTTGGTACGGCACGCGGTGGAGGCAGTAGGCGCGGCATCGTGGTGGCGGTGAACGGGGGTGCGTGTGTTTTTATCGTGTATTGGGCGGAATATTTTGGAACTGTGGGTAGGGATATCAGAAAAGAACTACTACCTTTGCAACGTCTGCGAGAAAGACGGTTGTGACACCCTGTCACCCTGTTTCTTGCACAGCCCAGAACCTCTCTCATCCTTTGCTACCATGCGCTACTATCATTCTCTTTCTCTCGTCATACTGCTTACGCTCTTCTTCGCTTCGTGCCAACGCACCACGGTGGCTCAACCGTTGCCACATCCTCAAGAGAGCGTTCCTGCGCTCACCGAGGTGATGTACACCGCGAGCGATTCTATCGAAGTGGAGGAACTGTTGCGCGCTCCCCTGCGGGGCGACACGGTGCTATTCTACGCCCGCCACCTCATCGGGCGTCCCTACGTACCTGCCACGCTCGAGGTACACGACCCTGAGTGGTTGGTAGTGAACCTGCGCGGACTGGACTGCACCACACTCGTCGAGACGGTGCTGGCGCTCGCAGTGACGCGTCAGCGAGGCGGCACACGCTTTGCCGACTACTGTCAGACGCTCACAGAGATACGCTACCGCCACGGCGTGCGCACCGACTATACATCGCGGTTGCACTACTTCACATGGTGGAAAAACGACAATGCGGCCAAAGGCTTCGTGCGTGAGGTTACAGGCCGCCCGTTCACGGGACGCATGACGGTGAGCAACAACTACATGACGCAGCACCCCGACAAGTACGCTATGCTGGTTGCTCACCCCGAGTTTCGTCCGGTCATCACCCGAATGGAACGAGCCGAGAACGGCGCAGACGGCACCTATCTGCCCACCGCAGCCGTGGGACGAGGGCCGCAGGCACTCAATATGATCAAAAACGGCGACATCATAGGCATTGTCAAGATGGGCGGAGGCATTGATATCAGCCACTTAGGATTTGCCGTGTGGGGCAAAGACGGGAAGTTGCACCTGCTCAATGCTTCGATGTTGCACAAGCGCGTGGTGGAAGAAACCATGACGCTACAAGAATACTTGCAACGCCAAAAACGATTAGGCATCAAGGTGCTGCGCCCATCCGTTGGCTAAAAGCAGACATACTTTTGGGCTAAAACTACCTCGGACTTAGACAAAAATAGGTCCGAGGTAGTTTTTTCTGTATGCCTATGTAAGAAAAACTACATGCCTATGTAGTTTAAACTGGATGCCTATGTAAGAAAAACTGGATGCCTATGTAGTTTTTACTGCGTCCGAGGTCGAAAAAAGCACATAGGCAGGTCTTTTTTCGGATGTCGGATGTCAAACGAGGAAGAAAGGAGGTCGGATTTTGGCGCACAAACAACAGAAAAGAAATGTCCGAGGCAGAAATTTCCACCTCGGACGGGGTTTTTGAAGGAATTGGATGTTTTTTTAAGAATATTTGGGCAAAAAAGATTTTGATTATCGTGACTGAATAGCTAAGTTCGGCGCGGCTCGTCAGTGGTCTGATATTCGCCGATGGCTATGCGGTTTCGGCTCGATTTATGTCCTTATTGGTCATCGCGCAGACGCATGAATCGGCCCATACATTCTCTGCCGTCTCGAACATATCGAGCAGGGCGTAAGCGGGCAATACGAGCCCCATGATGGCAGGTGCGCCCTGCACATCGCTGATCAACGATAGCGTCAAGAAATAGCAGCCCATGGGGATGCCAGCGTTGCCCACGGCAGCGAGCACACTCACCACTAACCACACAATCAGCATAGCTGGCGAAAAGGGTACGCCTGCACTGTGCATCACGAAGAGCGAGGTGGCCAGGATGAAGGCCGCACAACCATTCATATTGATGGTCGTGCAAATGGGCAAGACGAAGCGTGCCACGCGCGACTGCACACCGAGCCGCTGTTCTGCCGTCTCCATCGTGACGGGTAGCGTGGCGGCTGAACTCTTGGTGAAGAGGGCCATCAAGACGGCGGGGAGCATGGCGCGGAACGTAGTCAATGGATTCAGGCCGCGAGCTAACAAGAAGAGCGGCAGCACCACAAAGAACTGCACAGCACCCGCACCCAAAACGACAATGATGTAGGCACCAAGCCCCAACGCGGTCTCGTCGGCCTGCAGTTGGGCGGTGAGTTGTGCCGAGAAAGCCAAGATGCCTAAGGGCAACGTCTGTATGAGCGCCCGAATGAGCAAGAAGAGCAATTCCTGCGCACCCTGCAAGACGGAGACAAGCACCTTGACGGGTTCGCTATCGCGCAAGCGCGAAAGGCCTAAGCCTCCAGCAAACGAGAGCAACAGCAGGGAGAGCACATTGCCCTCAAGCAAGGGGCGCAACAGATTGTCGGGAACTACCGTGATGAGGTATTCCAAATAGCTCTGTGTGGGCGCATCGTCGGCCACGGTGGGCATAGCACCTGCTATATTCACCGCAGGCTGAACTATCATAAAGAGTCCGAGTGCCACGCTCGCTGCTACGAAGGTGGTGAGTAGCGTGTAGGTCAACGTGCGCGTGAAGATGCGACGCGTGGTAGCACCCGTGCCCAAGGTGGCTAAGGTGAGCGTCACGGTGATGACGATGGTGGGCACGGCCACCAAACGAAACAGGCGGGTGTAGATAGTCGCTACGACATTGGCCACCGTGTCGATGGCTTCGACCTGGAGCATGCCGAGCGCAAAACCTAAGGCCATAGCCCCGAGCCATAAGTATAGTTTCTTCATAGTTGGCTGACTGAGTAGTGAGGAAAACGAATATGGATATAAGTTGATGGGATGAAGGAATCAGACGGTGCGACCTTTTTGGGTGCAAATCGGTCATTAGGATTGATGGGAATGTAGCGTTTGCTCGTGTAGATGGTAAGCGTCGTTATTGTAGACATAGCCCGCTTCGTTGCAAAAAGGACGTTAGCAAGATGCTTCAAGAAAGGCTACTATCGCACCTAATAGAAATAGGAATAGATAACCCCTTAGTCGGCCTTATGCCCGATTGGTTTATAGCTCTATCTGCATGAGGATGTCGCAACGCGCATAGGCTTGCCCCTGCAGAGGTATCGGTTTGAAGCCCAACTTCTTGTAGAGCGCGATAGATGCCACCAAGCGGGTGTTGCCCTCCAAGACGATGCGCCGCGCACCGCGTTGGCGCGCATAGTTCAGGGCTTCCTGCCCCAACGCATAGCCTATGTGCTGTCCCTGGGCTGCGGGCGTGACAGCCATCTTGCCCAACTCGAAGCACTGCGCGTCTTCGTGCCATATCAACGCACAGCATCCCACGACGTGACCTGTGCCATCAAGGGCGAAGAATATTTGTCCGCCATCGCGCAATATGGTATCGATATGAGAGAAGGTGTACAGGTCGCTCTCTTCGATACGAAAAAAGCGTTCTATCCACTCGCGATTGAGACGTTCAAAATCGGGTGCATAGGCGGGTTGGTAGTGTACTATCTTCGTCTGCATGGGGCAAAAGTATATATTATTTACAGACTGTCCTACTCTATCAGCCTTTTGCCAAAAATTTGGAACATTCTCACGCTTTCGACGTGCTAAACCCCTGTTTTACAGAAAAATATTCCACGCTCGAGGAGACCCCATGCGACCTCCACGTCATCGCACCCACGCCCAACAGCAAGCAGGCCACACCGATTGACGTATCGATGTGGCCTGCAAAGGAGTGTTTTTTGAGCCTTGAAGCTCAAATGCAGCTTAGCGTATAAGCACTTTGGTACCGTTGGTGATGTATATGCCGCGCTGAGGAGCGACTACTCGCCTACCCTGCATATCGTAGAAGCCCTGCGCAGAAGGCGTTTGGAGCGTAGGCGAAGCGATGCCCGTGGTTTCGTCGATGTAAACCACCCGCACGGTAGCGTTGCTGCTGACGGGGCTGAGGGCTTCGGCATTTTCTATCTCTTTCACCACATAGCCCGCGAGCGAGGGGACGGCAAGCGTATAGGACTGGCCTGCCTCAACAAGGGCTTGCTGCGTGGCGGCAGCGGGCGTACCGTCTTCGTAGACGTAGGCTATAGTCACTTGGTAGAACGGCAGCGTGTAGTATTCATAGATTTTATAGGGATGGCCATAGGTGTGCCAACCCGTGAAAGCACCAGCCACGCCGTCCCAGTACTGTCCGTTGCTGCCCAAAATTTCCCAAACATCGCCATCGTGGTGGGTGAAGGTGAACGTGTCGGGTGCGTCGCTCACATAGATAGCTCCGCTCTGCGTGAGTTGCGGGATGTACTTACCCGTGAGTTCGTTCTTCACCCGAAAGCGATTGCCCGTCGTGCCTACGCGCTCCAGCGTCCACACGTAGTAAGGGTCTGCGTTGACGATATCTGCGGCCTGCATGATACGTCCCGTAGCAGGGTCGATGTTGCGGTATCCGATGCGTTCTGTGGCGTTGGGCGAGGTATCGAACAGCACATAGCTATGCCCGTCATCAAGACGGCTGACGGCCTGCCCCAATCGGCGCACACCCGCGAACGCATCAGTTTCGTAGAGAATAGTATATACGGTGTCTTGGCACGGACGGTCGCCGCAGTCTATCGTGGTGACGGTGGGTGTATAGTAGGGTACGAGAGGCACTTCGGGGCAATAGGTGCCGCAGGCATCCACATTCTGTTGCCCAAAACTCTCAACAACTATCGCGCCGTGGCTGTCGCGCCCTACCACATCTACATTGTAGCTGCTGCGAAGATAGAAGAGGCGCACGTGGGTGTCGTCCACAAACTCTTGCCCCTGAAAAGTGTAGCCACGAAACTGTGGAACGTTTGTCGTTTGCAACAACTCGTCTTCGGTGCGACTACAGGTATAAGTAGCCATCACGCTGCCTTCGGTCTGGTCTATACACGAAAGGGTGAGTACCCTCACGGGGTCGAACTGCCATCCCGTACCTTGGGGACGAATGGCAGAAGCTGCAGCGGCCACTGCATTGGGATTTGACAGGCTGGAACTGGAGATGGGATAGTAGCGTTTGTCGCCTTGCTCTATCACAAAGTCGCCCTGCTCGGGCAGATAGGTCAGTGTGAGGGCTGTGGTGCCGAAGCCCACGAGGTAGCCCACGCGGGTGGTCTCGGTGCTGGATGGGCTTCCAACGAAGCGCCCCGTGACGGCATTCTTGAGACGTATCTTGGCTGTCAACCCGTTGCGACTACCCAGCGAGGTTACTGTCCAAGCATCGTTGGCAAAGTGTTCTGCGGTGTGCATGAGTGTGGTTGCACCGCTGATGTCGCACAGGGCTTCGCCCGCGAAGGTAGACAGCGTGTTCGATACGCGATAGGTCTGTCCCTGCTCAGGAAACACCAAGCTGGCGCGCGCCTCGTCGAGTGCTGTTTGCCACTGTTCGCGCGTCACGCTCGACGGGGCTGCGAGATAGGTCTCTAAGAGGTCGATGGTCTCATAAGAGAAGAGGCCTGGCGCACGCTGGCTCTCGTCTTCGTAGTAGCGTGCGTGCTGCAAGAGTGCAGCAGCTTCGGCGCGCAGGTCGTCTGAAGAAGCCTCGAGAGTGAATGTGGGTACAAGCGTCCATAGACCACCATTGCCACTGGCTGGATAGTTGTAAAGATTGACTGCGTAGTTGTTGCCTGCCATGGCACAGTTCATCCACCAGTCGCCATGCTTGTCGCTACGAATGGAATAGTAATAGTTGTCGCCCTCCGCACCATATCCGTTGTCGCCGAGCGTAAAGTTGTAGTGCTTCGTCTGGCTATCATACGACCATCGGCCACCTGTACCGGCGGCCGATGCAGTAGGGTTTACCGAACCCTGAGGAGCGGTCTTGTTGACCAAGGCATACTTGCCCGTTCCTCCTGGATCAAGTTCAAATGCCCAAAGCTGCGCATCGTAGTTGCTTGCTCCCGCTGCGGCGGGGGTGTTCGACCACAGCATGTTTGCCGTAGCTCCGTGACTGCTCATGGTGGTGAGCAATGCGGCTCCCGTCTGTAGGAGTTCTATCTGGCGCCCTGTGCGATCGCCAGAACCTTTCGACACGATGTGATACCAATACATATTGTCGGCCTCAAGTCCTGTAGACGAGGTAGGCATGACACGCTCGGATGTGGTGCCATCGGCAGCAGGCGTAGCGCCGTCGTAGTCAATAAACTGAGGATGGTAGCGGTAGCCGCCGCGACGCAGCAAAGTGGTGTCTTGGCGCATACGTGCTTGGAACGAAGTCCAGTTCTTGCGAGCCTGTGGTGTCCATCCTGCTTCGGCCACAGCCATGAGACGCGGCAGGGCTAAGTATTCAAGGTGTTCGGGCTCGCTGACGTGTTCGCACCAGAATGTGCCTTGCACACCATAATAATAAGGTTCGCGTGCTGAAGAGACACTTGCGGGTACAGGCAGATAGTTGTACGTGGCTTGAAGCGTGTTGTCGCCACCGCCAGCTCCGTAGTCAGCTGCGGTAGGTTTGCGATTGATGTAGTAAGACCCACCACCTGAGTTATACTCAGTGACGATGGCGCGCAAACCTAATTCAGCGGCCTTGGCAGCTCCCGTTTGACAGGGATTCCAGCAATAGACTGTAGCACCTGCGTCCTTCACGAGTTGTGTGTTAGCACCCGAAGCGGTGATGGCTTCGTTCCATACAGCAATGCGCTTGCCGAGAGTTTGGAGATGTTCGGCTATAATCTTGGTGAAACGGCTCTGCAACTGGGAGTAGTTCGACATACCCTCGGCTTGATAGAGTGCTTGACACTCGGCATTGTTCTGCCAAGCCGTGGTGGGCGTTTCGTCTCCACCAACGTGGAAGACATCGCTGGGGAACAAGGGAGCTATCTCGCTCAATATGTCTTTGGCAAACTGAATGGCGCGCTCGTTGGCCACGTTGAGTACATCGGTCGAGATACCGCCTGTAACCCACACGCTGTGCGCACCAGAGGGGTTGCACGAGAACTCAGGATAGGCGGCCATGGCTGCTGCGAGGTGGCCAGGCATCTCAATCTCGGGCACTACCGTGATATGCAACGCGGCTGCATACTCCACTACCTCGCGTATCTGTGCTTGTGTGTAGAAATAAGGGCCGTACTGCGCGTTGGTCCAGTACTGGCCATACTGCAAGTCAGTGTTCCACGAATTGTCACGCGTAGCTGCCACAGTCGTGAGTTTGGGATATTTCTTCACTTCCACGCGCCATCCTTGGTCGTCGGTGAGGTGCCAATGGAAATGGTTCATCTTGTAGTAAGCCATCAGCCGAAGCATCTTCTTGATTTCATCAACGGTGAAGAAGTGACGGCTCACATCGAGCATAAATCCACGATAGGCAAAGCGGGGTGCGTCGTTGATGGTGACGAGCGGCAAGGCATAGGTAGCCTGCGCGTCTTTCTGCCCGAGCAACACATTGGCGGGCAGCATCTTCTTGATACTTTGCAGGCCGTAGAAGAAACCCTCCACACTGCTTGCTTGCAGGGTGATGCCCGTAGCTGCCACGGTGAGTTTGTAGGCCTCCTGACCTAAGTTTGTGGTGCTGAGCGAAAGGGTGAGCGCGGGTTGGTCGTAGTCACCAATTTGGACGTTGAAGCCCGTGGCGGCACGCAGCGTGGCGGCAAATTCCTTCACATCGCCCATCACTTCATCGGGCAGCCCAACGGCTTGGATGTAGAAATCAGAGGGCAGCGTGTACGTGCCGCTCTGCGTTGTCATTTGCTTAGGCCAAGGCGTGAGGTTGACGGTCTGAGCCACAACCATGCTTTGCACCAGAAAAAGTGTACATAGGAAAAAGTAGAGCTTTTTCATATATAAGTTCGTTTAATAATATTATATGTTAACGGCGCGAAAATAGCACTTTTTGGCTGCGTAGAGCGTCTTCGTGTGGCAAAAAATAATATTTTTGCGGCCAAAATCAATACACACAGGACATTTACAAGCTATTTCTATGATGACGGCCAATCAAATTCGCGAAGCATTCAAGACTTACTTTGCTGAACACGGACACCTCGTGGTACCCAGTGCGCCCATGGTAATCAAGAACGACCCCACACTGATGTTCACCAATGCGGGAATGAATCAGTTCAAGGATATCATTTTGGGCAATGCAGAGCCTAAGAGCCCTCGCCAAACAGATTCTCAAAAGTGTCTGCGCGTCAGCGGTAAACACAATGACCTCGAAGAGGTAGGACGCGACACTTACCACCATACCATGTTCGAGATGCTTGGCAACTGGAGCTTTGGCGACTATTTCAAGAAGGAAGCCATAAAATATTCCTACGAGTTTCTTGTCAAGGTGTTAGGCGTAGATCCCTCGATACTCTACGTCACCGTCTTTGAGGGCGCTCCCGACGAGGGGCTTACGCGCGACGATGAGGCTGC
>JAFVCB010000004.1 GCA_017479555.1 Bacteroidaceae bacterium
CGCTCTCCAAACACGCTGACCAGTGTGTGCTTTTGCGCCGCACGGTCGGTGTCTCTGTCTCTATAATTATTGAGTACTAAGAGGGTGTCTATCACCAACCCACAGGCTACCGCCGCAAGCCAAACGGGCAGGGTAAGCGTGTGAGTTTGCGCAAAATAGGTGGCTGTGACTGGTATCAGCCCGAAGAATAGCCACACAAGCACATCGCCCAGCCCAATATAGCTCATCAGTAGGGTATAGAAGAAAGCACCCGACACACACGCTGCGCCGAGTCCTATCAGCACAAGCCATAAGGTGGCTGTGTCGCCTTGGAAACCGATGATGGTGATGTAGGCCAAGGCCAAACCTACAGCGGCGGCTATGAGTATGTTGATGAATATGCCCCATCGCATCGCTTTGGCTGTAATCCAACCTTGTGCCATAGCGCGTTCCGGGCCTAAACGGTCTTCTCCGTCTGTGCCTTTCACGTAGTCAAAATAGTCGTTTATCAAGTTGGCTGCCACCTGCATCAGCAGGGCAAAGGCGGCACACAGCAGTGCTACTGCGGGACGCATCCCACCATCGGCCTGCGCCAAGGCGGTGGCAATCACTACGGGTACCAGCGCGCCGCTCAAGGTTTTGGGACGTGAAGCCAACAACCATGCTTGCAGGGAATTGGTGCGTATGGGTTTACTATTCGTTTCCTTCATTTTCTTTTCGTTGACGGGCTCATCTTGTGCAACCTCAATGTTCACTGAAAGCGGTCTATCCGATAAGCACAATATGGTCTTTGTGGACGCGTATGCGTTCTTCGCCCACGAGGTTAGCTATGGCTCTTTGGTGGGTCTCATGGTCAAAGCCTGGTATGCGGAACTGGCTCATAGGCACTTCGCCTTTCTCGCGCAACAATTTGAGGAGTAGTGCTGAGAGTTCGCGCCATCGTTCTCCTTTCTTGTTTCTCAGACACACGTCACAGTGCTGACAGGGTTTGCTGTCCTTCTCTCCGAAATATTTGAGCAGGTATTGGCTGTGGCACTGCGTGTCGTCGAGGGTATAGTCCAGCATGGTAAGCGCGCGCTTTTTGGCACTCTCGCGCCGCATATCGAGGACATGGGGAGGCAGAGCCACGCGTGCGGTCTCTTCTCGCCGTTGTGTATAGGTGATAAAAGGCACGCGCTTAGTGGGTATATAGTGCAATATACGCTGGCGAGTCAGGGCTTTGAGCGTTTCGTATACTTCTGTGGCTGAACAGTCTGCTTGCTCGGCAAGATCTTTCTCAAAGATGGGCGCATACTGACTAAACACGCCTGCTGCGCTACGCAGTATAGCACCGATGATACGTTCTGCTGTGGGTGGCAAATGGTGCAGCCGATAGAGTTCATCGCGCTCGATGAGAAATATCACGCGCGAACGGACGGCATCGTCTTCTCTATAGTATATATATCCTGCGTCGGTCAGTATACCGAGCGCACCTTCTACTTTCGAGGGATAGAAATGAAAGTATCGGCAAAACTTACCTATATCGAATTCATAGGTCACGTCCTGTCCCGAGCCTACAGCTAACTGAAAGAATGAACCGAGACTTTCGTATACTTTCCGTATATACTCAGCATCGGGAAACTCGTCTGCCAATCTGCGTTCGAGTATACGTTTGTCGCTGCGCGTACTCAGACAGACGGCATAAGCGGTATGTCCGTCGCGCCCTGCACGTCCCGCTTCTTGGAAATAGGCCTCCACGGAGTCGGGCAGGTCGGCGTGAATCACGAGGCGCACGTTGGGTTTGTCGATTCCCATGCCAAAGGCATTGGTAGCCACCATCACGCGCGTTTCTTCTTCTATCCACATGCGCTGACGGGTCTCCTTGTCCATCGGTGTCAAACCTGCATGATAATAAATGGCTGAATGCCCCATTGCCACCAACTTTGAGGTGAGATCCTGCGCGCCCTTACGACTGCGGGTGTAAACGATTGCTGAGCCTGGCACGCTGCATAGGATATGGTCTATCTCTCCCAAGGGGTCGTCGGTAGGTCGCACCACATAGCGCAAATTCTCGCGCGCAAAACTCATCACAAATCGCTGAAAATCATAGTCCTCTGCATCTTCGCGAATATCGGGCTTGCGCAAGTGGCATTCTATGTCGCGTGCTACTTCTGGGGTAGCCGTAGCGGTCAGCGCCAGCACGGGTACTTGCTTCAGCTTGCGGCGCAATTCGGCGATGCGCAGATAGGCTGGACGAAAGTCGTACCCCCACTGCGATATACAATGCGCCTCATCCACCGTGAGCAGACAGACATTCATGCGCCCTACTTTGTCTAAGAACAGCTGGGTCTCTAAGCGTTCGGGTGAGACATAGAGAAACTTGGTACTCCCCAATATACAGTTGTCTAAGTGGCGGAGCATCTCGCGCCGAGGTTGCCCCACGTGGATTGCGGCGGCTGGAATGCCTCGACTACGGAGGTTGTCCACCTGATCCTTCATCAGGGAAATAAGCGGGGTGACCACGATGCACACGCCCTCCATGGCCATCGCAGGTACTTGGAACGTGATGCTCTTGCCGCCACCTGTGGGCATCAGCCCCAAGGTGTCATGGCCAGTAGCAATGCTACGTATGATCTCGGCCTGTATGCCTCGAAAGGACGGATAGCCCCAATAGCGACGTAGTATTGACAAATACTGCTCCATACTGTGCGGGTTGTGCTGCGCCAACTGTGCCTATCATCCGCCTCACTCGCGCGGGCGGATGTCCTCTATCTGTAATTGAACTTCACCGCGCTTGAAGGTATTTTCTTCCACCGTATAGCAGATGTCGAAAGCGCGTTTTGTTTTGATATATCGAGCTTGCGAGCTTTGGCCGAAAGCGATGCCATTGATAACCTTGGAACTACCCTCGCCCACCAGTTCGAGCTTGATATGTTCTTGTCCACGTCCCACGACCTTGCTGGTGCCATAGTCGTAGACGCGATGGGTGCAGAACACGGGCTTCTCGTTGCCAGGGCCAAAAGGTGCGAAGCGCGACAACTGCTGATAGAACTTAAACGTCACGTCACTGAGTTCCAGCAGCCCGCCTACTTCGAGCGTAGCTTGCACTTGCTCCTCGGAGATATGCTCGTCGATGTACTTCAAGAAACGTTCTCTGAACTCCGATACATGTTCGGCACGCATCGTCATGCCTGCGGCATAGGTATGACCTCCAAAATTCTCCAAGAGGTCTTCACAACTCTGTACGGCAGCGTACACGTCAAATCCGCCCACACTACGTGCCGAGCCAGTGGCATAACCATCGTTCTCGGTGAGTACCACGGCGGGTTTGTGAAACTGCTCTACCAGTCGCGAGGCCACAATACCTATCACGCCCTTGTGCCACTGCGAGCCGACGATAGCGATACCGCTGTGTCCCTCAGCACCTTCCTGCTGGCGCACGGCGGTGATGGCCTCCTCGGTCATTTGTTTGTCGAGTTCCTTGCGTTGTTCGTTGTAGAGGTTGATGCTCTCTGCCTGCAGGCGTGCCGAGGCCTCGTCTTCTTCCACGAGTAGGCGCACAGCTTCCCTGCCCGTCTGCACACGCCCCGAAGCATTGATGCGTGGCCCTATCTTGAAAATGATGTCGGCCATCGTGAGTTCTTTGTCGCTAAGCCCGCACACCTCGATGATGGCGCGCAGCCCCACGCTGGGCGAGGCATTGAGCCGATGCAGCCCCGCATGGGCTAAGATGCGGTTCTCGCCCGTGACGGGTACTAAGTCTGAAGCAATGCTCACGGCGCAGAGGTCAAGCAGCACAGATAACTCGTTGAAGGCTATGCCACGTGCCTGCGCATAGGCTTGCATGAATTTGAAACCCACACCGCACCCACACAGATGTTCGTAGGGATAGCGATTGTCGGCGCGCTTGGGATTGAGTATCGCAGCAGCCTCGGGCAACGTCTCGTCGGGTACATGGTGGTCGCAAATGATGACATCAATGCCGCGCTCTTTGGCATAAGCCACTTCCTCGAGGGCTTTGATGCCACAGTCCAGCACGATGATGAGCCGCACCCCTGTCTCGGCAGCGAAGTCGATGCCTTTCTGCCCGATGCCGTATCCCTCTTCGTAGCGGTCGGGGATGTAGTAATCGATGTTGTCGTAGCGCTGATGCAAGAACTTATAGACCAGTGCCACTGCCGTCACTCCGTCTACATCGTAGTCACCAAAAACGAGTATGCGCTCGTGCTGATCGATGGCGCGCACCAGTCGCTGCACGGCTATATTCATGTCGTTCATCAACATCGGCGCATGCAGGTCGGTGATTTTGGGGCGGAAAAACTTACGCGCCGTCGCCACGTCCTCGATGCCACGATCCACCAACAGCTTGCCCAGCACAGGATGAATACCTAAAGCTGCGGCTAAGTGGGTGGCTGTACCCACCTCGGTGGCTTCGGGAGCAGTATAATTCCATTGGAATATCATTGTTTCTTACTTTTGTCTGCAAAATTACGAAAAACAGGCCGTGGGCGTGGAAAGGCTTTGGCTTTTTTTGTATTTTCGCCCCCACAAGATATGAAAGCACAAAACATTTCGACAAAGCCTCGCAGCGAGCGTTGTGTACTCGTAGCACTGAGTACCAAGGCGCAGGACGAGCGCAAGACCATAGAATACCTCGACGAACTGGAATTCTTAGCCAGCACAGCGGGGGCGGTATGTGTGGCACGGTTCACACAGCGCATGGACGGCCCCAGCAGTGTCACCTACGTAGGTAGCGGCAAGCTGCAAGAAATTCGCGCCTTCATCGACCAATGCGACGAGGCGGAAGACCCTATCGACATCGCTATCTTCGACGACGAACTCTCTGCCAAGCAACTCCAAAACATAGAGAAAGCGCTTGGCATCCGCGTATTGGATCGCACCTCGCTCATCCTCGACATTTTTGCCATGCGCGCCCGTACGGCAAATGCCAAGACACAGGTGGAGCTGGCTCAAAACCAATACATGCTCCCTCGTCTGCGCCGCATGTGGACTCACCTTGAGCGCCAAGGTGGTGGCTCGGGCGGCGGTGGCGGCAAAGGCATGGTGGGACTACGCGGCCCAGGCGAGACGCAGCTCGAGATGGACCGCCGTATCATTCTCTCGCGCATGGCTCTGCTCAAAAAGCGGTTGGCCGAAATCGACAAACAGAAGGCTACGCAGCGCCAAGGTCGTGGTCGGCTCATTCGTGTGGCCTTGGTGGGATATACCAACGTGGGCAAAAGCACGCTCATCAACCTACTCTCGGGCAGCGATGTCTTTGCGGAGAACAAGCTCTTCGCTACCCTCGACACCACCGTGAGGAAGATTATCGTGCAGAACCTCCCCTTTCTGCTCTCCGACACGGTGGGATTCATACGCAAGCTCCCCACCGAACTCGTCAGTTCGTTCAAGAGTACCCTCGACGAGGTGAGAGAGGCCGACCTCCTGCTGCATGTGGTAGACGTGTCACACCCCGACTTCGAGGAACAAATTGACGTCGTCACGCGCACCTTGGCTGAGCTGGGCTGCGCGGAGAAACCCATCATCACGATTTTCAACAAGATAGACGCTTATCGCTGGACAGAGAAGGAGGCCGACGACCTCACGCCGCCTACACGCGAGAACATCTCGCTCTCCGAGCTGCAACGCACTTGGATGGCTCGCTTGGGCGAAGACACCATCTTCATCAGCGCACGCGAGAAGATGGGCATCGAAGACCTGCGTGCCATGCTCTATCGGCGGGTGCGTCAGCTCCATGTACAGAAGTATCCCTACAACGATTTCCTCTTCACTCAATACGATGCCGAGGGCAATCCTGTCTGAAGAAGTTTTAGCCTTTCTATTACTATCGCAAACCCATTCTTTCTGATGAAAAACCTACTCTCTCTTCTCCTCCTATGCGCTGCGCTACCGCTGTCTGCGCAGGTGGGCATAGGCACACCCTACGAAGAAGTCACCGACCAGTACACCTACGATCGCTCGGGCTGGGCGGCCTTGCACGACGGACTGTATGCCACGTGGGGCAGCCGCGATGCGCACTACCTGAAGTACGAAGTGCCTGCCACGGCCATCAAGTCCGACACCATCGTCTACGCTTGGCGCGGCGAGCGTGTCAGTGTGGCTGCCGTGCTGTTTAGCAAGACGGCTGTGCAGAACCTCAGCGTCGCGCTCTCGTCGTGGGTAGCTGCCGACGGCACGGAGATTGCTGCCACACAGGGACAAGCGCGCTTCGTGCGCTACGTATTGAGCGACGAAAAGTTGGGCTGCGGCGCAAACCCGCGCACCTCCACCACCCTGCTGCGTCCCGACGTGATCGATGTGGAAACATCGCTCTCGCTGACGCCCCAAAGCACACGCCCCGTATGGGTGACGCTCGAAGTGCCGAGCGATGCCAAGCCGGGCGACTATCAAGCCACGCTGAGTGTGTCTGACGCTGAGAGTGGCACACCGCTAAAGGAGCTTGGTCTCACCATTCGCATCCTCGACAAGACGCTCCCCGCCCCCGAGCAGTGGGCATTTCGTTTGGACTACTGGCAACAGCCTTTCAGCGTAGCCCGATACTATCAGGTAGAGAAATGGAGCGCGGCACACTTCGAAGCGCTCAAGCCCTATATGGAGATGTTGCGTCGCGCTGGCCAGCGCTGTGTCACTGCCACGCTGTTCTACGAGCCTTGGGGTGAGCAGAGCAACGACCCGCACGATGCGATGATTGCTGTTACCAAGCGCACGGACGGCACTTGGGCATACGACTACACGGTGTTCGACCGCTGGGTGGAGTTTGCTGCTGAATGTGGCATTGGCCAACAGATTAACTGCTACTCGATGATACCGTGGAACAAGACGTTCCGCTACTACGACGAAGCACAACGCCGCGACGTAGACTTGGTGTGCGAGGTGGGTTCGACTGACTATGTCAACCTCTGGAAGCCTTTCCTCACGGCTTTTGCAGAGCATTTGAAGAGCAAGGGATGGTTTGAAAAAACGTGCATCGCCATGGACGAGCGCGGACTGAGCGATATGCTCAAAGCCTACGACCTCTTGCAAGAGGCTGCACCGGGCATGAATATGGTCTTGGCGGGCAATCACCATACTGAACTCGTCGACAAACTCTCTGACTACAGCATAGCCTCGGCGCAGCGGTTCAGCGCGAGCGAGCTGGCTGCCCGCAGAGCCAAGGGATGGCACAGCACGGCCTACTACTGTTGCACGGAGTATCAGCCCAACACGTTCACCAACAGTCTGCCTGCCGAGGGTGCATATTGGCCAGTCTTTTGCATAGCCAACGACTTCGATGGCCTGCTTCACTGGTCCTTCATCGACTGGGTTGATGACCCACTGCGCGACTCGCGCTTCAAGCTCTTCCCTGCGGGCGACACCTATGTGGTCTATCCTGGACCACGAAGCAGTGTGCGCTACGAGCGACTCGTGGAGGGCATTCAAGCCACGGAGAAGGTGCGCCTACTGCGCGAAGAATATCAGGCTACGGGCAACACCGCTGCTCTCGCAGCCCTCAACGAGGTGGTGGCTCTCTTTGCCGAAGCCAACTTAGATGCCTACTACGATGCGGCCTATAGCATCAATGCCCTGCACAGCTTGCTCAACGGTTCGCCCCAGCCCATCTACGACACGGGGCAGGCCTATTGCAGCGCACCTGTCACCAACGCGCAGAACAGCGTCACCAATCGCTACCTGCGCAGTGTGCGCATCACGGGTGCCTTAGAGAATGCTACCTACAGCAGTACGCGTCCCACCGAGGCAGGCTATGCCATGATGACAGGACTGGTTCGCGTACAGGCTGGCGGCTCGTTTCGCATCCGCACCACAGCAGCGCAGAACGACGACGATATGCGCTACTGCCGATTGGGTATCTTTGCCGACTGGAATGGCGACAGCGTATTCGCCCTCACAGGCGACGAAGCGGTGGCTCGGGTAGGAAGTGCTGAAGCGGCCAACACGGCTCTGCTCACGGGCAACTACTTGGTGAATGTACCCGAGGACGCTCATCCTGGACAGACTCGTATTCGCCTCGTCTACAACGATGCTTGGCGCAGCGAACCACGTCCCTGTGGGGAGCAGTACAAGGGTTTCGTATTCGACATCCCCATCATCGTCGAAGGCCCTGCAACAGGTATCGCTACGCTACCCACTGGCCCGCGCATGACATGGAAGCACGGCACGCTACGTCTGCAGTCGCCCGCCGACATCACGGTATATAATGCCACGGGCATTGTTGTGGACCAAGCGCAAGGTGTCACTCGCTACACCCCCACCCGCTTTCTGCCTGGCAGCTACATTCTCGTAGCGCGCGACCAGACAGGGACACGCTCATTCAAGTTTGCCAAATAATTTTGGAGACACAAGGCAGGCTTCTTGGGGTATAAAACAAAAAAATCACTCATCGCTTCAAGAAGCCACCCCCCTGTTTTTGTTTTGGTCGGGCGTGCGAACTTCACTAACTTTGCACTACAGAAAAGAGCCCTCACCAAAAAGCCCGTAAAATAGGGGTCAAACAAGGCCAAAACTACCTCGGCATGTAGAAATTTCTGCATGCCGAGGTAGTTTTTTCTATGTCCTTTGTAGGATTTTCTGCGTCGCGTCTGCTCCCTCGAGGGTGGTTTGGCGCGTTTTTCACCTCCCATTGACCCTATTTTACCTCCTATTCGCCCCCGCGAACAAAAAAAATCGCAACTATCAAGTAGCATATCCCCCCTTATTTTTCCACTGCAATAAATTGGTCAATTGAGAATTTGTATTTTTGCAACCATATTTTGAATAGAAAAAAAACGAGAAAAGTTAGTCGACAGACATGCCTACAGCCTATAACAACAAGCGCAAGTCTCCTCAAGCCAACTCTGAGGAAGTGAACTTCGCGCATTTGCAGCCGCAGGCCACACAGGTGGAGCAAGCGGTGCTGGGTGCACTACTCATCGAGAAAGAGGCCTACGAGCAGATTAGCGAGGTGCTACGCCCACAGAGCTTCTACGACCATCGCCATGAGTTAATCTTCTCCGCCATACAGTCCTTGGCCGTCCACGAACGCCCCGTGGATATCCTCACCGTAACCGAACAACTCTCGAAAGATGGGCATCTCGAAGAAGCAGGAGGCCCCTACTATATCTCTGAGTTGGCCAACATCGTCACGTCGTCGGCACACGTGGAGTATCACGCACGCATCGTGGCACAGAAGAGCATGGCGCGCCAACTCATCACCTACACCAGTCAGATACAGACCAAGGCTTTCGATGCCACGGTTGACGTAGACGAGTTGATGCAGGAGGCAGAGGGCAAACTCTTTGAGCTCTCGCAGACCAACCTCCGCAAAGACTTCACACAGATAGACCCCATCATCAACGAGGCCTATGCCAAACTTCAAAAAGCAGCGACGCAGAGCGACGGTCTCACGGGCATAGCCAGCGGATTTACCGAACTGGACAAGATTACCAACGGTTGGCAGGACTCCGACCTCATCATCTTGGCAGCACGTCCAGCTATGGGAAAGACGGCCTTTGCCTTGACGATGGCAAAAAACATGGCCATCGATATGCAAGTGCCTGTCGCGCTTTTCAGTTTGGAAATGAGCAACGTGCAGCTCGTCAATCGTATCATCGTGAACGTCTGCGAAATTCCAGGCGAGAAGATCAAGAGTGGCAACTTAGCTCCCTACGAGTGGGGGCAGCTCGACCACCGCATTCGCCCCATGTATGGCGCACCGCTCTATATCGACGACACACCCTCGCTCTCCGTGTTTGAGCTTCGCACCAAGGCGCGCCGCCTCGTGCGCGAACACGGGGTGCGCATCATCATGATAGACTACCTGCAACTGATGAACGCCTCGGGCATGACATTCCACAGCAGGCAGGAAGAAGTCTCCACCATCAGCCGTTCGCTCAAGGGATTGGCTAAAGAACTCAACATCCCCATCATAGCCCTCTCGCAGCTCAATCGTGGTGTGGACAGTCGCGAGGGCGAAGGCAAACGTCCACAGCTGAGCGACCTCCGCGAGAGTGGTGCTATCGAGCAGGACGCAGACATCGTCACGTTCATTCATCGCCCTGAGTACTATCATATCTATGCCGATTCACAAGGCCGCGACCTGCACGGCTTGGCAGAGATTATCATCGCTAAGCACCGCAATGGTGCTGTGCAAGATGTCTTGCTGCGATTCAAGAGCAAGTTTGCCCGCTTCGAGAACATCAACGACAACGAAGTGCCAATGCCCGAGAACGAACACGGCAATGTGATTGCCTCGCGTATGAATACCCAGGAAGCCCCACCGCCTGCTGAGAGCGAGCTGCCTACACCAGGCGAGGACATGCCTTTTGCCGCACCGTCGACAATAGACGCGCCTTTCTAATCCTCCTGTGACACGCCGTGCTTTTCCACCCTATCCCATCCCCACTATGACGGATCTTTTCCTCCCTTATATCAGTCCATCGTCTCTCAACGACACACTGCGCACCATCGATGCAGCCACGCTGCGCGTCTACCTGCTCTGCCACTCCGACGTGGCCGTGAGCGGCGCCACCACCATCACCTTGCCCGAAGGCACACAGATGGGGGCTTTCAAGACGTTGCAACTCATTGCCAAGCGGGTGCAGTCGCCATACGTGGCACTCTTCACACGTCACACCACGTTGCACATCGGCTATCGCTGCATAGACCGCCTGCTGCGCGTGGCCGAAGAGACCCACGCTGCGATGCTCTACAGCGACCACACCTTGCGCGATGGCGAC
The DNA here is from genome assembly GCA_017479555.1 of Bacteroidaceae bacterium. Lineage (GTDB taxonomy): Bacteria > Bacteroidota > Bacteroidia > Bacteroidales > Bacteroidaceae > Alloprevotella. The sequence continues at coordinate 10,692 of JAFVCB010000004.1, forward strand.
CACACCGAGCCTGCACCCAAGATAGACTACCAAGTGGGCAGCCTGCGCGACGACTTCGACTTCGGCGGCCTATGGCTCGTGCGTAGCGACCTGCTCAAAGCCTTTGTGCGTGAATACAAATCGCGCCGACTGCAATACGGCGCACTCTATGCCCTGCGTCTCTTCCTCAGTCGTCACGGAGAAATCCTACACCTACGCGAGAACCTCTACGAAGAGGCTAAGACGGATTTTCGCAAGAGTGGAGAACAACAATTCGACTACGTCAATCCCGCACAGCGCGAGGTACAACTCGAGATGGAACGTATCTGCACCGACCACCTCAAACGCATCGGTGCTTACGTGGCGGGCGATGAGATTGACGACATACCGCCCTTACAGACGGCATTCAGCGTGGAAGCCAGTGTCATCATTCCTGTGCGCAACAGGGTGCGCACCATTGCTGACGCGGTGCAGAGTGCCTTGAGCCAGCAGACTCACTTCGCATACAACGTCATCGTGGTGGACAACCACAGCACCGACGGCACAAGTGAAGCGTTAGAAGCCCTACGCCAACAAGACAGTCGCCTACACGTGATACGTCCCGAGCGTACCGACTTAGGCATCGGTGGATGCTGGGACTTGGCCATACGGAGCGCAGCGTGCGGACGCTTTGCCGTACAACTTGATAGCGACGACCTATATAGCGGCCCCGACACGCTCGAACGCATCGTACAGAAATTCGATGAAGCGGAGGGTACAGCCATGGTCATCGGGGCATACCGCATGGTCGACTTTCAGCTCCAAACCCTACCGCCTGGTCTCATCGCTCACAACGAATGGACCGACCAGAACGGACGCAACAATGCGTTGCGCATCAATGGATTGGGCGCGCCACGTGCCTTCCGCACCGAACTGCTGCGCGCCATCGGTGTGCCCAACACCAGCTACGGTGAGGACTATGCCTTGGGACTCGCTCTCTCGCGACGCTATCGCATAGGACGCATCTACGACGAACTCTATCTCTGTCGCCGCTGGGAGGGAAACAGCGATGCCGCACTGAGCATCGCACGCGTCAATGCAAACAACGCGTACAAAGACCTCCTGCGCACCATAGAGCTACAAGCGCGCTGCCAAATGGTGGCACGCTGGCAGACACCTGCGGCTCAGGAGACGACGGAGGCATTCTTCAAGGAACAAATGAAACGCTGGCCTGAAGTGGCCAAACGCTTTGAAGCTCTCGCGTCACAGGTCGAGACACGCACGCTGGAATGGAACGGCATGCCCTTAGCGGCGCAGTACAACCCGCAGCGCATCGCTTCGACCACGGCAAAAGTCAAAAAAGCGGAGGTGAAGAAGCGCCCCTGTTTCCTATGCGACAAGAATAGGCCTGCTCAACAGATAGACTATCCCGTAGAGGGCTTGTTCCACCTCTTGGTGAACCCCTTCCCCATCCTACCGCGCCACCTCACCATCGCGCTTCGTCGCCATCGTCCACAGCAGCTCGCCCCGATGCTTCAAGGCATGCTTCGCATGGCGGCCAAAATGCCGAGCTATGTGGTATTCTACAACGGCCCGCGTTGCGGAGCTTCAGCACCCGACCACGGACACCTGCAAGCGGGGGCGCGCGGTGTGATACCCATAGAGCGCGACTGGAAATACTATGCTACACACCTCACGCCGCTCTATCCTTTGGCCGACAGTCAGCGTGCCGAACTCGAAGATCAGGGTGTGCACCACAGTCATGCGGCCATCAGCCTGCTCACAGGCTACGCTTGTCCAGCCTTTGTCGTAGAGAGCGATGCCGATGCACCGAGCAGCTATCTGCTTGAGAAGCTCATCCATCTGCTTGCCCAAAAACAGAAGTTGGCCGAGCCCGATGTCAATGTGCTCTGCTGGCGCGAAGCGGGCGGTGTGGCCGAGCCCGACCGACTGATAACCATCGTCTTTCCACGTCGAAAGCACCGGCCAGACATCTACTTCCGCGACCCATCAGCTGGCGGACTGCTCATCAGCCCGGGGGCGGTGGACATGGGCGGCCTCATCATCACGCCCCGCGAAGAAGACTTCCGTCAGCTCACCGCCAAACAGGCCGTGGCCATACTCCGCGAGGTGACGATGAGCGACAACGACTGTGCCGCCATCGCACGTAAGCTCAAGCCCCGCAGCAGCAAAGCAAAGGCAAACGCGGACACGCTGGTACGCTCCGCCGCATCAGGCGCGCCCGAGGTCAGCGTAGGCATCTTGTCGGCATCGCGCATACGTTTCAGCCTACAAGGCGGGTTCACAGCCAAGGGGCAGACCGTGGACGGGTCACAAGAAGCCTCCTACGAGGACGGTGCGATACTATGGAACGGACAGCACTACAGCCGCTTGACCTTCCACCCCACCGACGAACATACTTCGCGCTTCACGCTGCAAGAGGTGGCAATAGGCATCGGTTTCCACTGGGAACGCCAAGTGGAACGCACGTATCCTGGCACGCTGCGTATCATCGTAGAAGAAGAGAAATTGGTGGTTATCAACGACCTGCCCGTAGAACAATACTTGGTGAGCGTGGTCAGCAGCGAGATGCGGGGTACGAGCGACCCCGAGTTGCTCAAAGCTCATGCCGTGGTATCGCGCTCGTGGCTGCTACGACAGATGGCTCAGAAGAATAAACACGCGGGCGGCTTCTTCCAGTTCACCCGCAAGGACGACGAATACATACGATGGTACGACCGCGAGGATCACACCCTCTTCGACGTTTGTGCCGACGACCATTGTCAGCGCTACCAAGGTCTGGAAGGCTTTACCCCCGAGGCCATCGCTGCGGTGCAGGAAACCTACGGACAAGTGCTTGCCGACGGCGATGGAGCAGTGTGCGATGCGCGTTTCTCGAAGTGTTGCGGTGGTGTGACCGAGGCTTTCTCTACGTGTTGGGACGACCAAGACATTCCTTACCTGCAAAGCGTAAGCGACAATGCTACAAATGCCCCCGTAGACCTCCGCGAAGAAGTCAAAGCCCGCGCATGGATTCTTGGTGAGGGGGGTGATACTCAGCACGCCACAGAAACCACGGACTTCTGCCATACAGACAACAGTGAACTACTCTCGCGCGTGCTGCAAGGCTACGACCGTGAGACAACGCCCCACTTCTACCGTTGGGAAGTGGTCATCGGTCAAGAAGAACTACAAGCCCTGTTGCTCAAAAAACGTGGTGAGGACTACGGCGAGATACGTGCGCTAGAACCCGTTGAGCGCGGCACGGGCGGACGACTGAAGCGACTGCGCATCGTGGGTACGAAACATACGTTAACCATAGGCAAGGAATTAGAAATTCGTCGCTCGCTCTCAGAGACCCATCTGCTCAGTGCCGCCTTTGTAGTTACACCAGAATACGACACCGAGCACGTGGACAATAACACAATACCCGCACGTTTCCGACTTCGTGGAGCGGGATGGGGACACGGTGTAGGCCTCTGCCAGATAGGAGCTGCCAACATGGCTGCGCAAGGACACTCCTACCAAGAAATCCTATTGCACTACTACAAGGGTGCGCAACTCGCCCAGCACTATTGAGATAGGTGCTATGCGTTATATATTACAAGCCCTGAAAGGTCTGCCGCCCCTTCAGGGCTTGTGTTTTTGGTCTTGCATCTAACAGGGGTTGCGCTCCCTTAGGTCGCTTCACCCCTGCCTATGGTCTACCGCCCCTTCAGGGCTTGCACTTCGCTTAAGTGTATCGACGAACAATAACTCTTCGAGTAATGTTATTGGTTAATCCAAGCCTCGAAAGGGCAGCAACCCCTGTATAACGCGTACACCACCCCAAACCCTAAACGGCCGAATGGGACAAAAAACGAACTTGGGCAGACCTGCGTGGCCTGCCCAAGTTGCTGTTTATACGGGGGAATGACGATGTTATTTGACGATAACTTTGCGTCCACCAATGATATACACGCCACCACGCTGCAGGTTCTGCACACGACGACCTTGGAGGTCGTAGATGGCACGGTCTGCGCCAGCGGGTGTGAACAATACGTCGGCAATGCCACTTACCTCGTCGGTGATAGCAATCTGAAGGTCGCCTGCCTCGGTGGTCTCATCGATGGTGGAGAAGTCAAAATAACCACTGTTGGCCAAAACGGTCTGGCCGCTGCTGAGGGCTTGGTCAATCTGGCCACTGCGCAACACGCTGAACGGAGGAAGAACGGTAGTGCTTTCGAGCGTACCTACAAGACCTACAGCAGTAGTGGGAGTGAGTACATACTCAATGGCTGTACCATCGGTCTCTTCTACGGTATAGAACTGTATCTCGCTCTCACCATCGTCGGCAATCACGATGAAAGGTTTGGCAGCGGGCAATACGCTGGTGTTGTCCACAGCCTTGAGCTGGGCAAAAGCACCTTCTTCGGTATTGATGCGACCCGTGATGGTATAAACCTTACCATTCTCTACCTGACCCAACACAGCGAAAGGCAGGGTAACCACCTGTGTGCGCTCGTAGAGACGTAGGGTGTAGGTGCCTTGGAAATCGGCGGGTGAGAAGGTGAACGATGCACCGTCTGCACCTTTACCCTCTTCGCGGAATACGACACCTTGCTGATAGTCGAGTACGAAGACGTTTTGACCGTCGAGGTTCTGGATAGAGAGCAGACCAGGATTGCGTGCAGAAACGATACGCAGAGGAGTCTCCTCGTAGGTTGATGTGATGTAACCCGTGCTGGTCTGTACACCGCCTAAGAAGATACCGCTGGCTGCGTTGCGGATGAGGTAAGTACCATCGGCCTGTGCCTCAATGCGCCACATGTAGTTCAGGTGACCGCCAGGATTGTCCACGTAAACGTCAGAAACAGAGGCGAGCGTCACGTCGTTAGAGGATGTATAGAGATAGCGATCGTAGTTGTCGCCCGTAGCCGATGCGCTCTGGATGAAGAAGAGGGTGCTGCCGTCGGGTTTATTGAGCTGGGCATCGAAGGCCTGTTGGGCAGCTTCGATTTCTGCTTGGATTTGTGCAAACTCTTCGGTGGTAGGATTGCTCAATGCATCAATGCGTGCCTCGATGGCATCCAGTGCATTGTGATAGGTCTCGATGCTACCTACTTGATAGTAACCCAAGAGTTCATCGTCCTCGATGGCTTCGTCCTCATAACTACGCGCCTCGTCAAGAAGGGCGCGAAGTGCACTGCGATCAGCAAAAGCATCGTTGAATGCTTCGTAGGCAGCCTGCAGGGCATCAATCGTCTCCTGTGTGGCAGTACCTTCGGCCAGTTCGGCTTCGGCTGCACTAAGGGCACTGAGGAACTCATCGCGAACAGCCTCGGGAATATTCTCGATGGGAGAGTGCTCGGCATCGTATACAGCACTGAACACTCCTATCTCAGCGAAGCAGAAATAGGGATGACCCGTCTGTACAGCTTCGGTGGTGTGTACCTCAATGCGCAGGGCGCTGGCGGGGGCGGGCAAGCTGAGATAGTTCACGCTGACCATATTCTCGATGAGGTCGTCACTCTCTTCGTAGAGTTTCAGACCTTGGTCGTACACAGCCTTGAATGTACCCACCTCCTGTGCATCGTCGCCATTGAGGACATAGACGGTGTAGGTCAAGGGGTTGTGGGTGGACGAAGGACCTGTGAGTTCGGCGTTGATGCGCTTCACAATCTTGATAGCAATATCCTGCACGGGTTCTGACAGCGTGACATCCACAAAGTGGAAGGTATCGGGCTGCTCGCTTTCATCGCTCCATGAGGTGTGGAAGAATGTAGATACCTCACTGTCTATTGCAAAGACGGCATCGCCCTCGGTCACCTCCTGTGCATTGGTGGTCAGCGTCTCGATGAGACCTGGAGTGTCTAACGTGCCATTGATGGTTATGGGACTGTCGTAAACCTTTGTTTTGCCATAGAGTGCATTACTGTTCTCTACCAACTCAGTAAGATTAGCTAAGAGGGTGCTGCTGTTCTTGTCGGCCTCTAAAGCAGCCACAAAACTATCGGGAACGGGAACGAACTGCCACAGGGCATCGTCGTCCTTAGCATCGCGCGAAGCACTCGAATAGCCTAAGCTACCAGTGATGGCACGCAGGATACGTCCGCCGAAGTAGTTGTTCAAGATATTGAAATAGCCACCTTGCTGAGCATACGACTCACCTTGATAGGCGATGCCGAAAAGTCCGAGCTGATCGGGATCGTCGAAGAGAGGAATGGCTACACCATAAGAACCAAAGCGAGCCAAGTATTTCTCGAAGTAAGGGCTGTAGAGCGTATAGCCCGTGCCATCGCTACTGGCTTCGACCTTCCATATATAAGGAGCAACATCCTCGCTGTAGGTCTCAGGCACTTCGGTAGTCGTCCAGTAGGCGCGGGTGAATGTGCCGCTGGCATCGTTGTCTTCGCGGGCATAAGCCAAACCGTCTACAGCGTAGTTGCGAAGGAAATAGTAGCCAGGCTCAATGGGCTTGATGGCTGCTACAGCATTGTTGAAAGCTTCAACCAAGGCATCAGCCAAAGCGGTGTAGGTAGCTTCGTCTTTATCACCAGCGTCGAAAGCATCCTTGGCATTGTTGTAGGCAGTGGCCAAGGCATCGAACACTTCCTGTGAAATGGTGCCAGGTGCATCACCTACGCTCCACGTCTCCTCACTGAAACCAGCAGGGAAATACGTGTCGAGTACATTGCCTAAATAGGAGTCTCCACCGTCTTGTTCAGCCGCGTAGACTACCCAGGCATTGTAGTAGAGATAAGATGCATTATAAATATAGCTAAAACCAGCCGCAGAGCGGGCAAAGGGAGATACCGCGCAGAGATACCATGGCGATATGCCGTAGGCGGGAACTTCATGAATGAACTGCAGGGCGGGTGTGCCGTCGTAAGCCGCAACTTCTTCGTAAGTGAATGCGGCCGCGTAGCTGACATTGTCGGTCCAGTGAAGTTTGAAGTCGCTCTGGAAACCGCGGTCAGCACGCTCGACGTAACTATCGTTGGCAGGGTTGTAGATGTAGTAAGCACCATCGCCTGCATCAACAAATTCCAACACCGAGGTCTCGTCAATCTTGTCGGTGAGATAGTCCGAAATGGCATCACCCGACGTTGCTGACCACTTGAGATAGGAGGGAGCCATATCGGCTTCGCGTCCATTCTGCAAGAGTACCTTTTGACCAGCTGTGATGCTGACCAAAGGCTCATCACCTTGACGATACTGAGCATTTGCCGAGAGCGCTGTCGTCAGCAAAAGCACTACCGCAAAAAGGGAGTAGAGTTGTTTCATAAGGATTGGTTATTAAGTTGGGAATGTGAATGACGAATTATTTTCTTTCATTTTGGGCGCAAATATACTATGTGTAGCAATAAAGAGAAAGAAAGAAGTTCTTTTTTTTGATAAAACGACATTATTTAGACCAAATTTCGCGCAGTACGTCTAACGATTTCATAGCAGGAAAGGCTGGAACGTGAAGCTGGTAGTAGCTGCAAAGCA